>NZ_JBIMPP010000014.1:0-140061 GCF_043906805.1 Actinomadura sp. SCN-SB
GCGATCGCTGCATCGCTTCGACTCGCCCTGGAGGGCTCGCTTCGCGATCAGGGTCTCGCTGGCGCTCGCCCCTGCCTTCGGTCGCGATCGCAACGCCCGGGCGCCGTCCGGGGCTGGGGGCAACGGGCTGAGGAGAGTGCGACTGTGTTCATTGGCAAGCACGAGCTGCGCTCCTCGCCTAATGGCGGCTCGTCGCTTGTCGCGCCTGCGGCGATCGCTGCATCGCTCCGACTCGCCCAGGGGCTCGCTCCGCGATCAGATTCTTGCTTCGCTCGAATCTGCCTTCGGACGCGATCGCAGCGCTTGGAACTACGTTGTTTGCGGTGCTTCGGCGCGTTGACGTTGAGCCCTACGTCCGGTTAGCGCAGGGCGCGGGTCGGCTCGTCTTCGGTGCTGGTCCGTATGTGCCCTGTGCGTCTCAACCGACGGGCGTCCTGGTAGGGCTGCAACGCTCTAGGAGCTGCACCATGGCCGTGCGTCCTTGTCAACGTCACCGGCGCGCATCAGGCAGCCTGCGCCGTAGCCTGAAGTCGTCGAGGCATCAGAAAGGTGCGGGGCCTATGTATGACCGTACACCGGATCCGGCTGACCCCAGCCTGACCGTCGGGCAGCGGATTCGCTTCTTCCGCGAGCGTCGTGGCATGTCCCGAGAAGTGCTCGGCGGCCTGGTCGGCAAGAACGGTCGATGGATCAAGGCGATCGAGCGCGGCGAGATCGACCAGCCCAAGCTGCCCATGCTGATCAGCCTGGCCGAGGCGCTGAGGATCCGGGACGTCGGCAGGCTCGTCGGGGGACAGCCCATGCCCACGACCATGTTCAGAGGCCCTGGGCACGCGGCGTTGCCAGCGGTACGGAACGCGATCAACGCCGTGGCCGTATCGGTCGCGGGGCCGCCCGCCCCGCTGAACCACTTGCAGGCGCGGCTTGACGCGGCATGGCGTGCGCGGCACTCGGCGCCCGATCACCGTACGGTCCTGGGCGGGCTCCTCCCGGAGCTGATCCGGGACGCCAAGCACGCCGCCCGAGCATACGAGGGTGACGAACGGCGACGTGCGCTCGCCCTTCTGGCGCAGGTCTATCACCTCACGCAGTTCTTCGTGGCCTACCAGCCGTCCGCTGACCTGCTCTGGCGGGTGGTCGAGCGGTCCATGATGGCGGCCGAGGAATCCGAGGACCCCCGTTCCTTCGCCGGCGCCGTATGGCTTGCCGCCCAGGCTCACCGCGACAACGGCGACTTCGACGCCGCTGAGACGGTCAATCGTGAGGGCTTGGAAATGCTTGAGCCACACGTTGACAGCGGGGAGGACGGCTTGGTCGCGATGTGGGGGGCATTGCACCACGAAATGGCATATACCGCCGCGCGCGCCGGGGAAAAGGGCACCGCCTGGCACTGGTGGGAGAAGGCCGACGAGATCGCGCGGCGACTTCCTGACAACTACTACGAGCCGATGACCTCGTTCTCGCGGGTGATCATGGGGGCGCACGCGGTCACGGTCGCGGTCGAGCTGCGACAAGGTGGAGAGGCACGCAAGCAGGCCAGGAGATCGGAACGGGCTCCGATCCCCTCTCAACCTCGGAAGGGCCGTCATCTGATCGAGGTGGCGCGTGCCTGGCGACTGGCCGGGGATCAGTCTGCCGTGCTTGCCACGCTGGACGCCGCATACGTGTCCGCCCCAGAGACCATCCGGTACAACGGGTATGCCCGGAGAATGGTCTTGGAAGCGACGCAAGGGCCATCCGACTTGCGCCGCAGTGCTCAGGATCTGGCGGACCGCATAGGGATGCTGGTTTAGAGGGGACAGAATTCCTGTCCCTCCGGCCACGGGAGTCGCGCCAATCTTGGTCGCGTGCAGGCGACACCACTCCGCGTGCCGGTGGATGGCATCGCCCAGTTCTGCTGCTGGGCGTCCCCGGCCGAAAATGAAGACCCTGACCGCCTCAGATATGCGAGTGCGCCGTTGGATGCGGCTGTCGCCGCCCCTCGCGGGCTGGCCTGTGGCGTAGTGCGGGCGCCGGTCCTGAACGTGATCGCGATCCGTCCTGGGGCGGAGCGCGGTGGCGAGGGGCCGGCTCTCCCGTGTCCTGCGGTGGGTGGGGCCATGGTCGGGTCGTGGGCAACGGGGGCGGTCTGATGGCTGTTGCCTACGCACCCGAGATCCCGACGCTGGTTCTTCAGCCCACGGAGCGTGCTGCCGTGTCGGCTCGGCGGTTCGTTGCCGAGCGGTTCCGTGAGTGGGGGGACCGGGACGACTACGTCGGTCGTGTGGTGGTGACCGAGCTGGTGACCAATGCCTACCGGCATGGGGCGGGGTTCATCGTGGTGCGGGTGTTCCGGGACGAGCGGGATGGCCTGGCGGTGATCGAGGTCTGGGACCAGGGGGAGGGGCGGCCGGTTCTGAGGTCGGAGGACCACGAGTCGGTTTCGGGGCGGGGGCTGTTGATGATGTCCCGGCTCGTTCACGAGTGGGGCACGCGACCGACGATGGAAGGCGGAAAGATCGTTTGGGCGAAGTGCGGTCTCTGACGTGCCGGGGCGGGGTTTGGGGGGTGTGAGAGCCTTTGGGGTGGCTTGAGGAGGGGTGTTGGCGGGGCCTGGGGCGCGGCGCGGGTTGGTTCCACTGCTCGCTTTTCTCGGGGTCATGGCCTACGCGTTCGCGATGGCGGTCATCGCGCCCGCGCTGCCGCTGATCAAGGACGGGCTGGGGACGTCCGAGGCCGGGGCGGCCTGGGCGATGACGGCGATGATGCTGTCGGCCGGGGTGGCCACGCCTGTGGTGGGGCGGCTCGGGGACATGTACGGGCCACGGCCCGTGCTGCTGGTGGTCCTCGTGGTGACCGCCACGGGGATGGTGGTGGCGGCGTCGGCGGGGACGCTCGGCGTGATGCTGGTGGGGCGGGTGCTCGCCGGGGTGGGCGGGGGTGTCTTCCCGCTCGCGTTCACGATCATGCGTGAGGTGTTCCCGCCGGACCGGACGGCGTCGGCCGTGGGGTTGATGTCGTCGATGCTGGGGGCCGGGGGCGGGCTGTCGTGGTGCGTGGCCGGGCCGATCATCGATGGGCTGGGGTGGCGGTGGTTGCTGTGGGTGCCCGTGATGGGGCTCGTGCCAGGGCTGGTGGCGGCCTATTGGATCGTTCCGGACGTCGGTGGGGGGACGGTGGTGCGGATCGACTGGTGGGGTGGGGTGCTGTTCGCCGGCTGGCTCGCGATCGCGCTGGCGGCGCTCACCCAGGCGACGGCTTGGGGGTGGGGGGCGTTGGGGTTGGGGTGCCCGGCCGCTGCGCTGGCGGTCGTCTGGTTCGTTGTGGAGAGGCGGGTCGAGCGGCCGCTCGTCGACTTACGGCTGATGCGGCGGCGGGCGATCTGGACGGCGAACCTCGCTTCGCTGCTGTCGGGGTACGCGCTGCTGTCGGGCGGGCTGCTGTTCCCCTTGCTGGTGCAGCAGCCGGAGGAGAACGGGTTCGGGTTCGGGGCGACCGCGACGCAGGCGGCCTTGCTTCAGTTGCCGTCGAGCGTGGCGATGACGGTGGCGGGGCTGGTGGCGGGGATGCTTGACCGCGCGCTGGGGTCGCGGGCCATTCTGGTGGCGGGGGCGGTGCTGACCGCGTTCGGGTACGGGTTCGTGACGTTCGAGCACGAGGCGATGTGGCAGCTCTACACGGGGAGTGTCGTACGGGGGCTGGGCATCGGGCTGGCGTACGCGGCGGTGGCGAATCTGGTGGTGGCGGCGGTGCCGCCCGGGGAGACCGGGGTGGCGACCGGTGTGAACACGCTGACCCGTACGATGGGCGCCGCCTTGGGGACGCAGGTGAGCGCGGTGATCGTGGCGGCGTCGGGGGCCGCGGAGAGCGGGTTCACGCTCGGGTTCGCGGTCAGCGCGGGCGTGATGGGCGCCGTCCTGGTGATGGCTCTGCTCACCCCGGGACGCGGTCCTAAGCTGAAGGGATGCTCTTCCCAGCGGGCGTGACGGCGCTGGTGGTGGCCGCCACGGCAGTCTCGGCGGTGCGGACGCCCCCGCGGCCGTGGCCGCAGGTGCTGTTGGACTGGGCGCTGGTGCTCAGCGTGTGCGGGGCGCTCTTCCTGTGGCGGCGGTACCCGGTGGCGGCATGCGCCTACGCGTTAACGGTGTCCATGGTGTTCTACGTGCTGAGCCCTCTGGACGGGCCGCTGCTGGTCGTGGTGATGGTGCTGCTGTACGCGGTGGCCGCGGCGGGGCGTACGGTCGCGGCGGCGGCGCTGGGCGTGGCGCTGCTGGTCGAGACCGGCCTGGGGACGCTGGCGGGCAACTCGGAGTTCAACGGGATCACGATGTTCATGCTGGGCGGCTGGGTGGTGGCGATGGTGGCGCTGGGCACCGTCCGGCATGGGAGGCAGCGTTACGCGCAGGCGGCGGTGCGGCGGGTGGAGGCGGACGCGCGGCGCCGCCAGGCGGAGGAGCGGCTGCGGATCGCCCGGGAGCTGCACGACGTGGTCGGCCACCACCTGTCGATGATCAACGTGCAGGCGGGCACCGCGTTGCACCGGATCGGGCGCGACCCGGACCAGGCCGGGACCGCGCTCAAGGTGATCAAGGAGGCGAGCCGGGACACGCTGCGCGAGCTGCGGTCGACCCTGGGCGTCCTGCGTCAGGTGGACGAGGCGGAGCCGACGGCGCCGGCGAGCGGCCTGGCCCGTCTGGAGGAGCTGGAGCGGTACGCGGAGCTGGCGGCACTCAAAGTGGACGTGGTGACGGAGGGCGAGCCGCGGGAGCTGCCGGCCGGTGTCGACCTGGCGGCGTACCGGATCCTCCAGGAGTCGATCACCAATGTGACCCGGCACGCCGCCGCGCGCACGGTGCGGGTGACGATCGCCTACGAGACGGGCGGGCTGCGCCTTGAGGTCGAGGACGACGGGCGCGGCGCGGAGGCCACGTCCCACGGTGGCGGGGACGGGATCCGGGGCATGCGGGAACGCGCGCGGGCGCTGGGCGGGGACCTGGCGGCCGGGCCCATGCCGGGCGGCGGCTTCCGGGTGCGGGCGCGGCTGCCCTATGGTGCCGCCCCATGATCCGTGTCCTGCTCGCCGAGGACCAGGCGCTGGTGCGCGCCGGGTTCCGCGCCCTGCTCGACGACGAGGACGACATCGCCGTGGTCGGAGAGGTCGCGGACGGGGCGGCGGCGGTGGAGGCGGCGCGGGCGGAGCGTCCCGACGTGGTGCTCATGGACATCCGGATGCCGGGGATGAACGGACTCGACGCCGCCCGGCGGATCGTCGTCGAGCTGCCCGCGGTCCGCGTCGTCATCCTCACCACCTTCGACATGGACGAGTTCGTGTACGGGGCGATGCGCGCGGGGGTCGCGGGCTTCCTGGTGAAGGACACCGACCCGGAGGACCTGATCCGGGCGGTGCGGGTCGCGGCCCGCGGCGACGCGCTGATCAGCCCGTCGGTGACCCGGCGGCTGATCGCCCAGTACGCGGGGCGGGCGCCGCGTCCCGCCGCCGACCCCCGGGTGAACACGCTGACGCCGCGCGAACGGGAGCTGGTGACGCTGGTCGCGGAGGGCCTGGCGAACGACGAGATCGCGGAGCGGCTGTCGCTCAGCGAGGCCACCGTCCGCAGCGCCGTCAGCCGCGTCACGTCGAAGCTGGGCGTGCGGAACCGGGCGGGCCTGGTGGTGTTCGCGTACGAGAGTGCCCTGGTGGGGCCGGGGTGGGCGCAACACGAGGCGTAGAAGCGGCACGCCGGGCGCAACAAACGCGGCGGTGATCTCGGGACTCGCGGCCGATCCGGAGCGGACCGGTCTTCGCCCACGGTGTTGGCATGGACCAGTACGCAACCGATACGAAACCCGAGATTCATACGCCTCGCCACGGACCCGGCCTGTTCGGGCGCCTCGCCGGCTGGTCGTACGGCCACCGGTGGCTGGCGCTGGGCATCTGGGTCCTGGTGCTGGTGGGGGTCACGGCGGCGTCGCAGGTGGTCGGCGCCGATTACCGCAACGACTTCTCGCTGCCGGGCACGCAGTCGCAGCGCGCCTCCGACCTGCTCGCCGAGCACGGCGCGCAGCAGGCGGGCGACAGCCTCCAGGTCGTGGTCAGGGCACGGGACGGGCTGCGCGCGCCGGCCGTCCAGCGGGACGTGCGCGCCGCCCTCGGCCGGATCGGCGGCCTGCCGAGCGTGGCCGCCGTCCGCGCCCCCTACGACGACGCCCAGGCCGTCTCCCGCGACGGGACGATCGGCTACGCCACCGTGACGCTCACGGCCAAGGCGGAGAGCGTGCCGAGGGAGGATGTGGTCCGCATCATCGACACCGCGCGGACCGCCGCGTCCCCCGGCGTCCAGGTGGAGGTCGGCGGTGACGCGGCGCGCGGCGCGGAGGAGGGGGGCGGCGGGGCCGAGGGCGCGGGCATGCTGGCCGCGCTGGTGGTCCTGGTGCTGCTGTTCGGCTCGCTGATCGCCGCCGCGCTGCCGCTGGTCACCGCGTTGTTCGCGGTGGGCTCGGCGATGGGGCTGATCGTGCTGGCCTCGCGGGTCGCGACGGTCGCCGACTTCACCCCGCCGATCATGATGCTGGTGGGGCTGGGCGTCGGCGTCGACTACGCGCTGCTGGTGTTCTACCGGTACCGGCACGAGCTGCTGGAGGGCGCACGGCCGAGGGAGGCGACGGTGCGGGCGCTGGACGCGGCGGGACGCACCGTGTTCATCGCCGCCTGCACGGTGGTCATCGCGCTGCTGGGGCTGGTCGCGCTGGGCCTCGGCTCGCTGCGGGGCGTGGCGCTCGCCGTGGCGCTGACCGTGCTGGTCACGATGCTCGCCTCGTTGCTCCTGCTGCCCGCGCTGCTGGGCGTCTTCGGCGGGCGGATCGAGCGGCAGGTCCGCAAACGGGCCGGGCGCGCGGTGGCGCGCGGACGGGAGCCGGGCGGCCGCTGGCGGCGGCTGGCCACGGCCGTGCAGCGCCGCCCCGTCGCGCCGCTGCTGGTCGCCGTGCTGGCGCTGCTCGCCCTGTCGGCTCCCGCGCTGGACATGCGCCTGGGCTTCGCCGACGCCGGGAACGACCCCGCCTCGTCCACCACCCGCAAGGCATACGACCTGCTCGCCGAGGGGTTCGGTCCCGGCTTCAACGGCCCGCTGGTCGTCGTGGCGGAGGGCGGCATGGCGGAGGGGCGCCGTATCCAGGGCGTCCTGTCGGAGACCGAGGGCGTCGCCGCGGCCACGCCGCCGATCCCGTCCCAGGACGGCCGGCTGTTCACCGTCCTGGTGTTCCCGGACTCGGCCCCGCAGGCGCCGCGGACCGCCGACCTCGTCCACACGCTGCGTGACGACGTTCTGCCTGAGGGCTACCTGGTCGGCGGTTCCACGGCCGCCGCGCAGGACTTCTCCGACAAGGTGGGCGCCCGGCTGCCGGTGTTCGTGGCGATCGTGGTGGTGCTGTCGACGCTGCTGCTCCTGGTCGCGTTCCGCTCGCTGCTGATCCCGGTCAAGGCGGCGCTGCTCAACCTGCTCAGCATCGCGGCGGCGCTCGGCGCGATCACCCTGGTGTTCCAGCACGGGTGGTTCGGGGTGCCGCAAGGCCCCATCGAGGCGTTCATCCCCGTGATGATCTTCGCGATCGTGTTCGGCCTGTCCATGGACTACGAGGTGTTCCTGCTGTC
The DNA here is from genome assembly GCF_043906805.1 of Actinomadura sp. SCN-SB. Classification (NCBI taxonomy): domain Bacteria; kingdom Bacillati; phylum Actinomycetota; class Actinomycetes; order Streptosporangiales; family Thermomonosporaceae; genus Actinomadura; species Actinomadura sp. SCN-SB. The sequence continues at coordinate 7,631 of NZ_JBIMPP010000014.1, forward strand.
GCGGATCCACGAGGAGTGGGCGCGCACCCGGGACCCGTCCGCGGCCGTGCGGGAGGGGCTGGCCGCGACCGGCCAGGTGATCACGGCGGCCGGGCTCATCATGATCGTGGTGTTCGCCGCGTTCGTCCTGAGCCCGAGCCGGATGCTCCAGCAGTTCGGGCTGGGCCTCGCCGTGGCGATCCTGCTGGACGCCGTGGTCATCCGCTGCCTGATCGTCCCGGCCGTCATGGGACTGCTGGGCCGGCGCGCCTGGTGGCTGCCGGGGCCGCTGGGCCGCCTTCTCCCCGAGGTGTCCCTGGAGAGCCGCGCCCAGCGGGACGGGGTCATGACCGAGGCCGCCGGAACCCGTCGAACATGACGGCCAGAGCGCGGTCGCGGGTCTCCTCGTCCCACCGGCCGCGCTCGGCCGCCAGGCACGCGGCGCCCAGCGGGGCCAGCACCTCCGGCATCCCGACGTCGTCCCGGACGGCGCCGGCCGACTGGGCGCGCCTGAGCAGCGTCTCGATGGCGCCGACCATGTCGTCCCTGAGGTCGTCCGGCCCGGCCTTCACGTCGACGCCCCAGCCGGCGAGCGCGCGCAGGCGGGCGTGGACGACCGCCTCGTACAGGGCCTCCTTGGTCGGGAACTGGCGGTAGATCGTGGCCAGGCCCACGTTCGCGGGCGAGGCGCGTCCAACGGCGGCCTGAGCGGGGCCGAGGCCCGGACATGGCCGGGAACGCCCGCGGGGCCCCGCGCGCCGGTGTGCGCGGGGCCCCGCGGTCTGGCCTGAAGAAGGCCGACCGGAACGGTCCGATCGGCCCTGGCCGGGGGGAATGGGGGGTCAGAAGGACTCGACGGCGCGGCGCGCCTCGGGGTCCAGGACGCCCCAGGTGATGAGCTCTTCGGTGAGCTCGGTCGGGGACTTGTCATAGATGACCGCGAGCGAGCGCAGGTCCTCCTGGCGGATGGACAGAACCTTTCCGTTGTAGTCGCCCCGCTGGCTCTGGATCGTCGCGGCGTAGCGGGCGAGGGGACCGGCCTTGTCCTTCGGAAGCTGCTGGAGCCGCTCGAGGTCGATCACGAGTTTCGGCGTTGGCCCGAGCGGGCTCGGCGCGGCACCGCCGGGCAGCAACTCGGAGACCGGCACGCCATAGAAATCGGCGAGTTCGGCCAGCTTCTGAACGGTGACGGCGCGGTCGCCCCGCTCGTACGAACCCACGACAACGGCCTTCCAGCGGCCACGGGACTTCTCTTCCACACCGTGCAGGGACAGTCCTTGCTGGGTGCGGATGGCGCGCAGTCGCGCACCGAGAGCCTTTGCGTATTCAGACGGCATTTGCGGCCCCCAGGCTCACTTTCGGTTGTCGTCGGGCCCCGGGCGGTGCCCAGGGGGAGCCAGCTCTTTTCAGCCTGTGACGGCCTCGAAGTACTGTCTCCAGGGATGGTTACGGACAGTGACGGTAAAACGGCGGCGGCCCCAGGTCAAGCTGATTGGAAAAAAGCGGTCGAATCCGCAGGTCTCCCTTCGGTCCGTCCGGATCGCGGCGAAGCTCCCCCGGGCGCGCCCCGCCCCGGCGCCTCCGAGCCTTCCCGCGCGGCGGCGGGACACGCCGTGGCGGCGCCCGGGATGCACTCCAAGTGAACCCTATGTGACCACTCTCACCAGGCAAGACGCCGCAAGGCCCGGTGAAGGGCAGGGATCGCGGACTGCTACCGTGAGTGCGACACAACGTCCTTTAATGCCCGTCCCGTGAGGCGGGAAAGGAGGTTCCGGCGGTGAATGCTGCCTCCAGACCGGAGCGGCCCCCCGAAACGGGGACCGAGACCGCGCCCGTGACGCCCCCGGGCGCCGGCCACAAATCGGTTCTCGAAGGCCCCGACATCCGGCGCGCGCTCACCCGCATCGCGCACGAGATCCTCGAACGCACCAAGGGCGGCGGCGACGTCGTCCTGCTGGGCATCCAGACCCGCGGCGTCACGCTGGCCCGCAGGCTGGCCGCCAAGCTGGAGGAGGTCGAGGGGCGCCGCGTGCCGTGGGGCTCGCTCGACGTGACCATGTACCGCGACGATCTGCGGTTGAAGCCCGCCCGCGCGCTGGGCCGCACCGAGATGCCGCCCGAGGGCGTGGACGACCGGATCGTGGTGCTGGTCGACGACGTGCTGTTCTCCGGCCGCACCGTGCGGGCCGCGCTGGACGCCCTGAACGACCTGGGCAGGCCGCGCGCCGTCCAGCTCGCCGTCCTGGTCGACCGCGGCCACCGCGAGCTGCCGATCCGCGCCGACTACGTGGGCAAGAACCTGCCCACGTCCAAGCGGGAGACCGTGAAGGTGCTGCTGACCGAGAACGACGACCGCGACGCCGTCACGCTCGGGCCCGCCCATAGCGGGGGGCCGTCCACCCGGAGCGACGGGAGGGGGCGCCGATGAACCGGCATCTGATCTCGGCCGCCGACCTGAGCAGGGACGACGCCCTGCTGGTCCTGGACACCGCCGAGGAGCTGGCGCAGGTCTCGGGGCGGTCCACCATCAAGAAGCTGCCGACGCTGCGCGGCCGCACCGTGGTGAACCTGTTCTTCGAGGACTCCACCAGGACCCGGATCTCCTTCGAGGCGGCGGCCAAGCGGCTGTCCGCCGACGTGATCAACTTCTCCGCGAAGGGGTCGAGCGTGTCCAAGGGCGAGAGCCTGAAGGACACCGCGCTCACCCTGGAGGCGATGGGCGCCGACGGCGTGGTCATCCGGCACGGCGCGTCCGGCGCGCCGCACCGGCTGGCGGGCTGGGTGCGCGGCAGCGTGGTCAACGCCGGCGACGGCACGCACGAGCACCCCACGCAGGCGCTGCTCGACGCGTTCACCATGCGGCGCCGCCTGGGCGCCCTGGAGGGCCGCAAGGTCACGATCGTGGGGGACGTGCTGCACAGCCGGGTGGCGCGCTCCAACGTGCTGCTGCTGCACACCCTCGGCGCCGACGTCACCCTGGTCGCCCCGCCGACGCTGCTGCCGGTCGCGGTCGGCTCCTGGCCGTGCGCCGTGTCGTACGACCTGGACGCGGTGCTGCCCAAGAGCGACGTGGTGATGATGCTGCGCGTCCAGGCGGAGCGGATGAACGCCGCCTACTTCCCGACCGTCCGCGAGTACAGCCGCCGCTACGGGCTGGACGGCGACCGCATGGCGCAGCTCCCCGAGCACGCCATCGTCATGCACCCCGGGCCGATGAACCGCGGCGTCGAGATCGCCGCCGAGGTCGCCGACTCGGTCAGGTCCACCATCGTCGAGCAGGTCGCCAACGGCGTCTTCGCCCGCATGGCCGTCCTCTACCTCCTCCTCGGAGGCTCGGAACCCGCGATCGGCAAGGAGGCCGCCCGATGACCGCCCGCTTTCTCCTCAAGGACGCCCGCATCCTCGGCGGCGAGCCGCGGGACCTGCTCGTCCGGGACGGGCGGATCGCCGAGACCGGCCGGAACCTGGACGCGGCCGGGGCGGAGGTCGTCCAGGCCGACGGGCTGATCGCGCTGCCCGGCCTGGTCGACCTGCACACCCACCTGCGCGAGCCGGGGCGGGAGGACGCCGAGACCGTCGAGTCGGGCACCCGCGCCGCCGCGATGGGCGGGTTCACCGCCGTGCACGCGATGGCCAACACCGACCCCGTCGCCGACACCGCGGGCGTGGTCGAGCAGGTGTGGCGGCTAGGACGCGAGGCCGGGTACTGCGACGTGCGGCCGGTCGGCGCGGTCACCCGGGGCATCAAGGGCGAGCAGCTCGCCGAGCTGGGCGCGATGGCCGACTCGCCCGCGGGGGTGCGGGTGTTCTCCGACGACGGCCACTGCGTCGCGGACGCGGTGATCATGCGCCGGGCGCTGGAGTACGTGAAGGCGTTCGACGGCGTGGTGGCCCAGCACGCGCAGGAGCCGCGGCTGACCGAGGGCGCGCAGATGAACGAGGGCGAGGTGTCGGCCAGGCTCGGCCTGGGCGGCTGGCCCGCGGCGGCCGAGGAGGCGATCATCGCGCGGGACGTGCTGCTGGCCCAGCACGTCGGGTCCCGCCTGCACGTCTGCCATGTGTCCACGGCCGGCTCGGTGGAGATCATCCGCTGGGCCAAGAGCAAGGGCTGGCAGGTCACCGCCGAGGTGACCCCGCACCACCTCCTGCTGACCGACGCCCGCGCGGAGAGCTACGACCCCATCTACAAGGTCAACCCGCCGCTGCGCACCGCCGAGGACGTGACCGCCCTCCGCGACGCGCTGGCCGACGGCACCATCGACTGCGTCGCCACCGACCACGCCCCGCACCCGGTCGAGGCCAAGGAGACCGAGTGGGCGGTGGCAGCCATGGGCATGATCGGCCTGGAGACGGCGCTGTCGGTGGTGCAGGAGGCGATGGTCGCCACCGGCCTGCTCGACTGGGCCGGGGTCGCCGACCGCATGTCCTCCCGCCCGGCCGGCATCGGGCGGCTGTCCGGCCAGGGCCGTCCGCTGGAACCCGGCGAGCCCGCCAACATCACCCTGTACGACCCGTCGCCGCGCCGCGCCGTCGACCCGATGGGCATGACCTCGAAGAGCCGCAACACCCCGTACGCCGGGATGGAACTGCCCGGCCGCGTCGTGGCCACGTTCCTGCGCGGCAGGCCCACCGTCCTGGAAGGAAAGCTTCAGTGAACGTCGTGAGCGATCGGCCGAGCGCCGGCGAGCGGAACGCGCCGGTGAGCACGGCGGTTCTCATCCTCGAAGACGGGCGGGTGTTCCGCGGCGCCGCGTACGGGGCCGAGGGCGAGACCTTCGGGGAGATGGTGTTCAACACCGGGATGACCGGCTACCAGGAGACCCTGACCGACCCCTCGTACGCCCGGCAGATCGTGGCGATGACCGCCCCGCACATCGGCAACACCGGTGTGAACGAGGAGGACCCCGAGTCGCGCCGCATCCAGGTCGCCGGATACGTGGTGCGCGAGCCCGCGCGCGTGGCGTCGAGCTGGCGCGCGACCGGCTCGCTGGGGTCGGCGCTGCGCGAGCAGGGCGTCGTGGGCATCGCGATCACCGGCACCCGGGCGCTCACCCGGCACCTGCGCGACCGCGGCGCGATGCGCGCCGGGATCTTCAGCGGCCCCGCCGCCGCGGCTCCCGAGCGGGAGCTCCTGGAGAAGGTGCTGGCCAGCCCGTCGATGGAGGGCGCCGACCTGGCCCGGGACGTGTCCACCCCGGAGCCGTACGTGGTCAGGGCCCACGGCGAGAAGCGGTTCACGGTCGCGGCCGTCGACCTGGGCATCAAGTCGATGACCCCGTACCGGATGGCGCAGCGGGGCTGCGAGGTGCACGTGCTGCCCGCGACCAGCACGGCCGCCGACATCCTGGACCTGGGACCGGACGGGGTGTTCTTCTCCAACGGCCCCGGCGACCCGGCCGTCGCCGACTACGCGGTGGACGCGCTGCGCGGGGTCCTGGACGCCGGCACGCCGTTCTTCGGGATCTGCTTCGGCAACCAGATCTTCGGGCGCGCGCTCGGCCTGGGCACCTACAAGCTGAGGTTCGGGCACCGCGGCATCAACCAGCCCGTCAAGGACCGCACGACCGGCAAGGTCGACGTGTCCGCGCACAACCACGGGTTCGCGGTGGACGCGCCCACCGACGGGCCGTTCGACACCCCGTACGGGCGGGCCGAGGTCAGCCACGTCAATCTGAACGACGGCTGCGTCGAGGGGCTGCGGCTGCTCGACCGCCCGGCGTTCAGCGTCCAGTACCACCCTGAGGCCGCGGCGGGACCGCACGACGCCTCCGGGCTGTTCGACCGTTTCTGCGACCTCATGCAGGGAAAGGGGCCGCGGTAATGCCCCGCCGCCGGGATCTGGAGTCCGTGCTGGTGATCGGCTCCGGGCCGATCGTGATCGGCCAGGCGTGCGAGTTCGACTACTCGGGCACCCAGGCGTGCCGGGTGCTCAAGGCCGAGGGCCTGCGGGTGGTGCTGGTCAACAGCAACCCCGCGACGATCATGACCGATCCGGAGTTCGCCGACGCCACCTATGTCGAGCCGATCACCCCGGAGGTGGTCGAGAAGATCATCGCCAAGGAGCGGCCGGACGCGCTGCTGCCCACGCTGGGCGGGCAGACCGCGCTGAACACCGCGATCGTCCTGTACGAGAGCGGCGTGCTGGAGCGGTACGGCGTCGAGCTGATCGGCGCCGACGTCGAGGCGATCCAGGCCGGGGAGAACCGGGAGCGGTTCAAGGAGGTCGTCGCCAAGGTCGCCGCCGAGCACGGCCTGAACGCCGAGTCCGCGCGCTCGCGCATCTGCCACTCGATGGACGAGGTGCTGGAGGCCGCCGCCGAGCTGGGCTACCCGGTCGTGGTGCGGCCCTCGTTCACGATGGGCGGCGCCGGGTCCGGGTTCGCCCACGACGAGGACGCCCTGCGCCGCATCGCGGGCGCCGGGCTGGACGCGTCCCCGACCGGCGAGGTGCTCCTGGAGGAGTCGATCCTCGGCTGGAAGGAGTACGAGCTGGAGGTCATGCGCGACCGCGCCGACAACGTGGTGATCGTCTGCTCCATCGAGAACCTGGACCCGATGGGGGTGCACACCGGCGACTCGATCACCGTGGCCCCGGCGATGACGCTGACCGACCGCGAGTACCAGAACATGCGGGACGTGGCCATCGCGGTGATCCGCGAGGTCGGGGTGGACACCGGCGGCTGCAACATCCAGTTCGCCGTGCAGCCCGGCACCGGCCGCATGATCGTGATCGAGATGAACCCGCGGGTGTCGCGCTCGTCGGCGCTGGCGTCCAAGGCGACCGGCTTCCCGATCGCCAAGATCGCGGCGAGGCTGGCGGTCGGCTACACCCTCGACGAGATCCCCAACGACATCACCGCCGAGACCCCGGCGTCGTTCGAGCCGACCCTCGACTACGTGGTGGTCAAGGTGCCGAGGTTCGCGTTCGAGAAGTTCCCCGGCGCCGACCCCACCCTCACCACCCACATGAAGTCGGTGGGCGAGGCCATGGCGATCGGCCGCAACTTCACCGAGGCCCTGCAGAAGGCGCTGCGCTCGCTGGAGCAGAAGGGCTCCTCCTTCTCCTGGAAGGGCGGCTCCGGCGACAAGGCCACCTGGCTGGAACGGGCGCGCAGGCCCCACGACGGCCGGATCCGCGCCGTCCAGCGGGCCCTGTGGGCGGGCGCGTCCGTCCAGGAGGCGTACGAGGCCACCGGCATCGACCCGTGGTTCCTCGACCAGATCGTCGCGATCAACGAGATCGCCGAGGAGATCCGCACCGCCGACGACGCCCTCACCCGCGACAAGCTGCTGCGCGCCAAGCGGCACGGCTTCTCCGACGCCCAGATCGGCGAGCTGCGCGGCCTGTCCGAAGAGGTGGTCCGGGAGCTGCGGCACGCGCTCGGCATCCGCCCGGTGTACCTCACCGTCGACACGTGCGCCGCCGAGTTCGAGGCCCGCACGCCCTACCTGTACTCGGCCTACGACGAGGAGACCGAGGTCCCGTACGGCACCCGGCCCAAGGTGATCATCCTGGGGTCCGGGCCGAACCGGATCGGGCAGGGCGTGGAGTTCGACTACTCCTGCGTGCACGCCTCCTTCACCCTCGCCGAGGCGGGCTACGAGACCGTCATGGTCAACTGCAACCCCGAGACGGTGTCCACCGACTACGACACCTCGGACCGGTTGTACTTCGAGCCGCTGACCCTGGAGGACGTGCTGGAGGTGGTGCACGCCGAGCAGCGCACCGGCGAGGTCGCCGGGGTGATCGTCCAGCTCGGCGGGCAGACCCCTCTCGGCCTGGCCCAGAAGCTCAAGGACGCGGGCGTCCCCATCGTCGGCACGTCCCCCGAGAGCATCCACCTGGCCGAGGAGCGCGGCGCGTTCGGGCGGGTCCTGCACCGCGCCGGCCTGCTCGCGCCCAAGCACGGCACCGCCACCACCTACGAGGAGGCCCGCGAGATCGCCGCCGAGGTCGGCTACCCGGTGCTGGTACGGCCCTCCTACGTGCTGGGCGGGCGCGGCATGGAGATCGTGTACGACGACGCCACGCTGGAGTCGTACATGGCCAAGGCCACGGTCGCGCTGGGCACGGGCGCGCTGCCCGAGCACCCGGTGCTGATCGACCGGTTCCTGGACGAGGCCATCGAGATCGACGTGGACGCGATCTTCGACGGCGAGGAGCTGTACCTGGGCGGCGTCATGGAGCACATCGAGGAGGCCGGGATCCACTCCGGCGACTCGGCGTGCGCGCTGCCGCCGATCACCCTCGGGCGCGAGGACGTGCGCCGCATCCGCGAGTCCACCGAGGCGCTGGCGCGCGGCATCGGCGTGCGCGGCCTCATGAACGTCCAGTACGCCCTCTCGGCGGGCGTCCTGTACGTGCTGGAGGCCAACCCGCGCGCGTCCCGCACCGTCCCGTTCGTCTCCAAGGCGACGGCCGTCCCGCTGGCGAAGGCCGCGGCCCGCGTGATGATGGGCGCGACGATCGCCGAGCTGCGCGCGGAGGGCCTGCTGCCGGAGACCGGCGACGGCGGGTCGCTGCCGCTGGACGCGCCGATCGCGGTCAAGGAGGCGGTGCTGCCCTTCGACCGGTTCCGCAACGCCGAGGGCCACGGCGTCGACACCGTCCTCGGGCCGGAGATGCGCTCGACGGGCGAGGTCATGGGCATCGACGAGGTGTTCGGCACCGCCTACGCCAAGTCACAGCAGGGTGCCTACGGCGCGTCGCTGCCCACGAAGGGCCGCGCGTTCGTCTCGGTGGCGAACCGCGACAAACGGCACATGGTGTTCCCCGTCAAGCGGCTGGCTGACCTGGGCTTTGAGATTCTTGCCACGGAGGGGACCGCGGAGGTCCTGCGCCGCAACGGCGTGCATGCCAAGATCGTGCGCAAGCACAGCGACGGTCCTGGACCCGACGGCGAACCCACCATCGTGCGGCGCGTCCTCGACGGCGAGGTGGACCTCATCGTCAATACTCCGTTCGGCAGCCCCGGCCAATCCGGGCCACGGCTGGACGGCTACGAGATCCGCACGGCGGCGGTGCTGCGCGGTGTCCCGTGCGTGACCACCGTCCAGGGCCTGGCCGCGGCCGTCCAGGGCGTGGAGGCCATCACCGGCGGCCACGTCGGCGTCCGTTCGCTGCAGGAACATGCCGAGCGCCTGCGCGACGCGCACGGCCGAGGAGGAGCTGATGTCACCCGGGCGTAGGCAAGAGGCCCGCCAGGACCAGGACCCCCCGCCCAAGGGGGCGAAGCCCCAAGGGGGGCAAGGGGGCGAAGCCCCCCATGGCGGCGGGGCCCCTGACCGGGGTGCGGGGCGGAGCCTCGCCGGGCCGGCCACGCCGAAACGGGCGACGACCGAAAGCGTGCCCGACTTGCGCGGGGGGCGTGGGGGGTCGCCCCCTCACAAGGAACGCGAGACCCTGCAAACGACGGCCACCGTCCTGACCGTCCGCCAGGTGCAGGACTACCACGCCCTGACGCTGGTGGCTCCGGCGATCGCCGAGCGGTTCCGGCCGGGGCAGTTCGTGGCGCTGGCCGTGGGCGGTGAGCACACCGGCCGCCTGGTCCGCCGGTGTTTCGGGGTGTACGAGGTCAAGTCCGACTACGGCGGCACGGTGGAGCTGGTGTTCGCCGACCGTGAGCCGGGCACGGCGTGGCTGGCGGGCCGCCGCTCCCGCGACCAGCTCGACCTGGTCGGCCCGCTGGGGCGCCCGTTCCGGCTGCCCAGGGATCCCGTGAGCTGCCTGCTGGCCGGTGGCGGGCCCGGGGGCGCGGCCCTGTTCGCGCTGGCCGACACGCTGCACCGGCGGGGCTGCCGGGTGCATTTCCTGCTGGGCGGCCCCTCCGCCCGGCAGGTCTTCGGCTCCCGCATGGCGCAGCGCATCGGCGACTCCGCCACGATCACCACCGAGGACGGCTCGCTGGGAGAGAAGGCGACCGTCCGCGACGTCATGCCCAGGGTCATCGAGGAGACCGGAGCCGACGTCGTGTACGCGTGCGGCCCCACCCCCTTGCTGCGTTCGGTGACCCAGGTGGCGTCGGAGCACGGCCTGCCCTCGCAGGTCTCGGTGGAGTCGTTCCTTCAGGAGACAGGAGCGTGCGGCATCGGTGTGTGCATGACGTGCATACTCCCGATGCACGGCGACGACGGCCTGACCCGCATGGTCCGGGCCTGCGCGGACGGCCCCGTCCTGCGCGGCGACCGCGTCCGCTGGGGCGACCTGGGGACGATCCCGTTCGACGCCTTGGGTGCCCCCCGCGTCCTCACGGAAGGAGGCCCGCGGTGAGCGCCGACCTGGCGACACGGCTGGGGGACCTGGAACTGCCCAACCCTGTGCTCACCGCGTCCGGGTGCGGCGGTACGGGACGCGAGCTGGCCCAGTTCTTCGACCTCGGCCGGCTTGGGGCGTTCACCTCGACCTCGGTGATGATGCAGCCGCGGGCGGGCCGTCCCACGCCGCGCATGGCCGAGACGCCCAGCGGCCTGCTGACCGCCATGGGGCTGCCGGGTCCGGGCATCGAGGGCTTCCTGGAGCACGACCTTCCCTGGCTGGCCGAGCGGGGCGTGCGGACGATCGTGTCGGTCGCGGGCAACAGCGTGGAGGAGTTCGGGGACCTGTCGCGGCGGCTGCGGTCCATCCCCGGCATCGCCGCGATCGAGGTGAACGTGGCCTGTCCCAACGTCGAGGACCGTGGCCGCATGTTCGCCTGGCATCCCTCCCCGGCCGCCGCGGTGGTGAGGGCGGTGAAGGCGCACGCCCGTCCCGGCGTCCCGGTCATGGCCAAACTGGCGCCGGACGTGACCGACATCGTCACCATCGCGCTGGCGTGCGTGGACGCGGGCGCCGACGGCCTCACCCTGATCAACACCATGGAGGGCATGGCGATCGACACCGGGACGCTGCGGCCCGCCCTCACCGGCGTGTCCGGGGGCCTGTCGGGGCCGGCGCTGCGCCCCGTCGCGATCCGTTGCGTCTACCAGGTGCATGCCGCGCTGCCCCGCGTCCCCATCATCGGCGTGGGCGGGGTGAGCTCCGGCCGGGACGCTCTGGAGTTCGTCCTGGCGGGCGCGTCCGCGGTCGCCGTGGGCACCACCCTGTTCCACGACCCGATGGCCGTCCCGAGGATCCTGCGGGAGCTTGAGGAGGCCCTGGGCGCCTGCGGGATCGCCCGTGTCGCCGATGCCGTGGGCTTGGCCCACAAACCCGCCGGGTACGTACCACCGCAGGTCCGGCCCGAGCCCGCCCCCGCCCCCGCGGCTCAGGCGCCCGACGGGGACGGGGCAAGGAACACGCCCGTGGCCGAGCCCGGGGAACTGAAGGAGAGGCTCTCGTGACCGCCGTACCCGCCCCGATCGCCGTCGCCCTTGACGCGCCCGACATCGAGACCGCCGCGCGGTGGGCCACCCTGGTCACGCCGCACGTCAGCACGGTCAAGGTGGGGCTTGAGCTGTACATGCGGTACGGGCCGGACGCGGTCGCCAGCGTCCGGGGCGCCAGCCGCGTCCAGGTGTTCCTGGACCTGAAGCTGCACGACATCCCGGCGACCGTGGCGGCCGCCGCGCGCGCCGTGGCCCGGCTGCGGCCCGCGTACCTGACCGTGCACGCCGCGGGCGGCCCCGCGATGATCCGCGCGGCGGTGGAGGCGGCGCCGTCCACCCGCATCGCGGCGGTCACCGTGCTCACCTCGCTCGGGGACGCCGACCTCGGCGCGATCGGCCTGGCCGGTCCCGCGTCCGACGCGGTGCGCAGGCTGGCCGCCCTGGCGGTGGGCGCGGGCGCCCAGGCGCTGGTGTGCTCGCCGCGGGAGGCGGCGGCGGTGCGCGGCGAGGTGGGGCCGGACATCACGCTGATCACGCCCGGCGTGCGTCCCACGGGGGCGGCGAACCAGGACCAGGCGCGGGTGGCGACACCGGAGGCGGCGCTGGAGGCCGGAGCGGACCTCCTGGTGATCGGCCGCCCCATCACGGGGGCGCCCGATCCGGGTGCCGCCGCGGCCGCCATCGCCGCCGCGCTCCGCCGGTCCTATGCGGACGCGTCCTAGCGGCACCGGTTACGCGCGTCCGTAAAGCGTGATTAAGGGCCGTCAGGTGACGAGAGTCACGTTACGGCGAGTAGGGCGCCCGCACGGCCCTCCCCGGCCCCTCCCTGGCTCCTCCCCAGGTCCTCGGTAGACTGCGGACGGTGACGGCCCGCTCACGGGTGGATGATCGGCGAGTCCGGATGGGTGGGGGTTGCGGGGAGGGGAGTGACACGAACGGGTCATTGGGGGACGGTTTTTCACGATCAAGCAATAGTCCCTGCAAGGCGGGGGGATGGGTGTCGCGGACGCCTGACTTGTGCACGCTCCGTATTCAGGACACGCCAAGGAGTGATATCCGTGATTTTGTGGTGTGCCAAACGGCACTTCACGTTGCCTTATGGGCGGTGAACTCGCTAGTTTCCTCACCCGTCCGACTCCGTCGAGTGGAAACCTGAGGTGACCCGGCGTGGCTCTTCCGCCCCTGACCCCCGAACAGCGCGCCGCAGCCCTGGAGAAGGCTGCCAAGGCCCGCAAGGAGCGGGCCGAGGTTAAGAACAAGCTCAAGCACGGGGGGCTCTCGCTTGCCGAGGTCCTCAAGGAGGGGCAGACCGACGACGTCATCGGGAAGATGAAGGTGTCGGCCCTCCTCGAATCGCTGCCCAGCGTGGGCAAGGTCCGCGCGAAGCAGATCATGGAGCGCCTGGGCATCGCCGAGTCCCGCCGCGTGCGGGGCCTCGGCGCCAACCAGCGCGCGTCCCTGGAGCGTGAGTTCGGCGGCGGTGGAAACCGCTGACCATCGACTCATGGACGGGCGCGACGGTGGTCCCGTCGCGGCCGGTGCGGACCTCTCCGATCCGCACGGCTCCATCCCGTCCGGCTCCGGCGCACCCGAACCAGCGCCGGATGGCTCCCATCCCCGGAATGCGCTCATGCGCCGCTTGACGGTCCTGTCCGGCCCGTCGGGCGTCGGCAAGAGCACGGTCGTCGCCGAGATCCGGCGGGCCCACCCCGAGGTGTGGCTGTCGGTCTCGGTGACCACCCGGCCCCCCCGGCCGGGCGAGACCCACGGGGTGCAGTACTACTTCGTCGACGACGCCGGTTTCGACCGGCTCGTCGCCGAGGGAGAACTCCTGGAATGGGCGGAGTTCGCGGGCAACCGCTACGGGACCCCGCGCCGCCCCGTGGAGGACCGGCTCGCCCGGGGCGAGCCGGTGCTCCTGGAGATCGACCTGCAGGGCGCCCGCCAGGTCCGCAGGTCCATGCCCTCCGCCCTGCTGGTGTTCCTGGCCCCCCCGTCCTGGGAGGAGCTGGTGCGCCGGCTGGTCGGCCGCGGCACCGAGCCGCCCGAGGTGATCGAGCGCCGCCTGGAGGCGGCCCGCGTGGAGCTGGCCGCCGAGAAGGAGTTCGACGTCACCCTGGTCAACACGTCCGTCGAGCACGTGTGCCGTGAGCTGCTAGCCTTGATGGCTGTTCACTGACACGACGGCCCGCCAGGCGGCGGGGGTCCCGTCGTGCCGTAGAGAAGTCCCTAGTGGAAGGCCACAGAGTGGCAGCCAGCAGCGAAGGCATCACCAACCCGTCGATCGACGAGCTCCTGGAGGTCGTCGACACCAAGTACGGCCTCGTGAGCATCGCGGCCAAGCGCGCCCGGCAGATCAACGCCTACTACGCCCAGCTCGGCGAGGGCCTGCTGGAGTACGTGGGCCCGCTCGTCGAGACCCAGGTCCAGGAGAAGCCCCTGTCGATCGCGCTCCGCGAGACCCGCGAGGGCCTCCTGAACGCCGAGCCGACGGAGTCCTGAGCGGTCCCGGGAGGCCGTGGAGCGCGCCGGGCCGAGGTGGGGCGTGTCAGGGCGCCCCTGGATGATCGGGCGGGCGCGCGGAATGCGATCGTAGGATCATGACCTCCTCCCAGACGCGGCCGGGGCCGCGTGTCGTCCTCGGCGTGGGCGCGGGGATCGCGGCGTACAAGGTGTGCGGGCTTCTGCGGCGGTTCACCGAGTCGGGCCATGACGTGCGCGTCGTGCCGACCGAGGACGCGCTGCGGTTCGTCGGCGCGCCCACATGGGAGGCGCTGTCGGGTCACCCGGTGTCGGCGCGGGTCTGGGACGACGTCCCCCGGGTGCCGCACGTTCGGCACGGGCAGAGCGCCGACCTGGTGTTCGTCGCGCCCGCCACCGCCGACCTGCTCGCCAAGGCCGCGCACGGCCTGGCGGACGACCTGCTGACCAACACCCTGCTGACGGCGCGATGTCCCGTGGTGTTCGCGCCCGCGATGCACACCGAGATGTGGGAGCACCCCGCCACCCGGGCCAACGTGGAGACGCTGCGGTCCCGCGGCGCCATCGTGATCGACCCCGCGTCCGGGCGGCTCACCGGCGCCGACACCGGCCCCGGGCGGCTGCCGGATCCGGAGGAGCTGTTCGAGGTCGCGCGGCACGTCCTGGCCCGTCCCGGCAAGGACCCGCACGACCTCGCGGGTCGGCACGTGGTGGTCTCCGCGGGCGGGACGCGCGAGCCGATCGACCCGGTGCGGTTCATCGGCAACCGGTCCTCGGGGCTCCAGGGGTACGCCCTGGCGCGTACGGCGGTGGCGCGCGGGGCGCGGGTCACGCTCGTGGCGGCCAACGTCGCGCTGCCGGATCCGGCGGGGGCGCGGGTCGTCCGCGTCGGGTCGGCCGAGGAGATGCGCGAGGCCGTCCTGGACGCCGTGGGCGGTGCGGACGGCGCCGAGGCCGACGCGGTCGTGATGGCCGCGGCCGTGGCCGACTTCCGACCCGCCGGGTACGCCGGCTCGAAGATCAAGAAGGTGCCGGGCGCCGAGCCGGAGCCGATCCGCCTGGTCAAGAATCCCGACATCCTCGCCGAGCTGACCGCCCGCAGGACGCCGGGCCAGGTGATCGTCGGGTTCGCCGCCGAGACCGACGACGTGCTGGCCAACGGCCGCGCCAAGCTCGCCCGCAAGGGCTGCGACCTGCTGGTGGTCAACCAGGTGGGCGAGGACCTGGCCTTCGGCCGTCCCGACAACGCCGCCGTGGTGCTGGGCGCCGACGGGTCGGTCACCGATGTGCCGCGCGGTGCCAAGGAGGCGCTCGCCGAGGTGGTCTGGGATCTGGTCGTCGCCCGCCTGGCGCCTCGTCCGGCCGCCTGAACGCCCATGAGAGGCAGGTCACGGCACCCGCGGCCGAGTTCCGTCCCGGGTGCCCTGCCGGTAAGGTCCGAAAGGGTCCCGGCGGTTCCGGTCCCGTCCGGCCGTCGCGGACGTCACTTGTAGACTGCGGCACGCCGAGCCGCCCACCGGCCGCGTCCCGGCGTAAAACACGGTCCGGCGGGTCCCGCCGGGTGCCGTCATCCACCGTCCGCCCTGCGACATCAGTCAGCAGCCGCTGCAAGGAGTTCACGTACGTGTCTCGCCGCCTGTTCACCTCCGAGTCCGTCACCGAGGGACACCCGGACAAGATCGCGGACCAGATCAGCGACGCCGTCCTCGACGCGATGATCAAGGACGACCCGGGCAGCCGGGTCGCCGTCGAGACCCTGATCACCACCGGCCAGGTGCACGTGGCCGGCGAGGTGACCACCGAGACCTACGTGGACATCCCCGGGGTGATCCGCGACAAGATCCTGGAGATCGGCTACGACTCGTCCAAGAAGGGCTTCGACGGCCACTCCTGCGGCGTGTCGGTGTCCATCGGCGCGCAGTCGCCCGACATCGCGCAGGGCGTGGACGACGCCTACGAGGCCCGTGAGGGCGAGGGCACCGACGAGCTGGACCGCCAGGGCGCCGGCGACCAGGGCCTGATGTTCGGCTACGCCACCCGCGAGACCCCCGAGCTGATGCCGCTGCCGATCACGCTGGCGCACAAGCTGGCGCAGCGGCTGTCGGCGGTGCGCAAGAGCGGCCTGGTGCCCTACCTGCGTCCCGACGGGAAGACCCAGGTGACCATCGAGTACGACGGCGACCGCGCGGTGCGCCTGGACACCGTCGTGGTGTCCTCGCAGCACGCCCCCGACATCGACCTCAAGGAACTGCTCACCCCCGACATCAAGGAGCACGTGGTCGACCCGGTGCTGGCCGAGTTCGACCTGGCGGCCGAGGGCTACCGGCTGCTGGTCAACCCCACCGGGCGGTTCGAGATCGGCGGGCCGATGGGCGACGCGGGCCTGACCGGACGCAAGATCATCGTCGACACCTACGGCGGCATGGCCCGGCACGGCGGCGGCGCCTTCTCCGGCAAGGACCCGTCCAAGGTCGACCGTTCCGCCGCGTACGCGATGCGCTGGGTGGCCAAGAACATCGTGGCCGCCGAGCTGGCCGACCGCGCCGAGGTGCAGGTCGCCTACGCGATCGGCAAGGCGCACCCGGTCGGGGTCTTCGTGGAGACCTTCGGCACCGAGAAGGTGCCGGCCGAGAAGATCCAGCAGGCCGTCCTGGACGTGTTCGACCTGCGTCCCGCCGCGATCGTCCGCGACCTGGACCTGCTCCGCCCCATCTACTCCCAGACCGCCGCGTACGGCCACTTCGGCCGTCCCGAGCCGGACTTCTCCTGGGAGCGCACCGACCGCGCCGCCGACCTGGCGAAGGCCGCCGGCCTCTGACCGGAACGGCGAAGGCCCCGGAGACGCGGGCGTCTCCGGGGCCTTCGCGTGCGCACGGGGTAGGCCGGCCGGAATCGAACCGGCGTCCTCCCGGATGTGGGTCCGGGCGCGACGACCTCTGCGCTACGACCTAACGGTGGGCACTTTATCTTCTGGAGCCTTCTCTTCTGGAGCCTTTCTGCGGTGTCCGGCGGGTCTGGTAGGACGGGGGACGTGACGTATGACGGCGGGCCAGGGGAGTCCGATCCCGGCCCCGGGGTGATCCCGGGGCTGGGGGACGTGCCCCGGGTGCCCGCCGGCGGGTCCGGGACCTCTCCCAAGAAGGGCGCGGGAAAGAAGAAGGGGGCCAAGGAGCCCGCCGCGCGGTTGCCGGTGGCGCGGGTCGCCGTGGACGTGTCGCTCGCGCACCTTGACCGGCCCTTCGACTACCACGTGCCGGCGGCGATGGACGACACGGTGGTGCCCGGGTGCCGGGTGCGGGTCCGGTTCGCGGGGCAGCTCGTGGACGGGCTCGTGCTCGACCGGGTGGCCGAGAGCGCGCATGAGGGGCGGCTGTCGTTCCTGGAGCGGGTCACCTCGTCCGAGCCCGTGCTGTCACCGGAGATCGCCGCGCTGGCCAGGGAGGTGGCCGACCGGTACGCGGGGACCTTCGCCGACGTGCTGAGGCTCGCCGTGCCGCCCCGCCACGCGCGGGTGGAGGCGGAACCGGACGAAGGGCCGTGGTCACAGGAGCCGCCCGAGCCCGGGGGTCCCGGGCCGTGGGCGGCCTACCCCGCGGGCCGGTCGTTCCTGAGGGCGCTGGAGGACGGCCGTGCGCCGCGCGCCGTGTGGACGGCGTTGCCCGGTCCCGAGTGGCCGGCGGCGATCGCGCGGGCGGTGGCGGCCACGCTCGCGGGCGGGCGGGGCGCGCTCGTGGTGGTGGCGGACGGACGGGACGTCGATCGCGTCGATGCCGCGCTGACCGAGGAGCTTGGGGGGAGCGGTCGGCGGCATGTCGCGCTCACGGCGGAGCTTGGCCCGGCCGAGCGCTACCGGCGGTGGCTCGCCGTACGCAGGGGCAGGGTGCGGGCGGTGGTCGGCACGCGGGCGGCGATGTTCGCCCCTGTCGCCGACCTGGGTCTGGTGGTGTTGTGGGACGACGGTGACGACGTCCACGCCGAGCCGCACGCCCCCTACCCGCACGCGCGTGAAGTGCTGGCGTTGCGCGCGCACAGGGCGGGCGCCGGGGCCCTGATCGGGGGGTTCACGCGGACAACCGAGGCGACGCAGCTTGTGGAGTCGGGTTGGGCCCACACCCTGGCCGCCGAACGGAATCGGGTGCGCCGGTCGATGCCGCGCGTGCGTCCGGTAGGGGATGACGCGGAGGTCGCCAAGGACAACGCGGCCCGCACCGCACGGCTCACCCACATCGGGTTCGAGACGGCGCGGCAGGCGTTGGAGGAGGGGCCTGTCCTGGTGCAGGTTCCGCGCCGCGGCTACCTGCCGGGCCTGGCCTGTGTACGGTGCCGCACCCCGGCCCGGTGTGAGGCATGCCAGGGGCCGCTCGCGCTGAGGTCGGCCCATGCCGCCCCGTACTGCCGGTGGTGCGGTCGTATCGCGGGTGACTGGCACTGCCCCGAGTGCGGCCACCGCCACATGCGGGCGGTCGTCGTCGGTGCGCGGCGTACGGCCGAGGAGCTGGGGCGCGCCTTCCCGGGAGTGCCGGTGCGCACGTCCGGTAAGGACGCGGTGCTCGACCGGGTGGGGGAGGCACCGGCCCTCGTGGTGTCCACTCCAGGGGCCGAGCCCGTCGCCGAGGGTGAGGGTTATGCGGCCGCGCTGCTCCTGGACGGGTGGGTGCTGCTGGGCAGGGCCGATCTGAGGGCGGGGGAGGAGACGCTGAGGCGCTGGATGAACGCCGCCGCGCTGCTGAGGCCGTCCGCGCCCCTGGTGGTCTCCGCCGACGGCGGGCTGCCGCCCGCGCAGGCGCTCCTCCGCTGGGACCCGATCACCTACGCCGAGCGCGAACTGGCCGACCGCCGCCACGCCGGGTTCCCCCCGGCCGTCCGCATGGCGTCGCTGACCGGGACACCGGCGGCGATCAGGGACCTGCTGGCCCACGCCAGGCTCCCGGACGGCGCGGAGATCCTCGGCCCCGTCCCGCTGGCGGGACGGGACGGCGCCGACCAGAGAGCCGACAGAAAAGCCGACAGGGACGCCGGCAGGGAACGCGCGCTCGTCAGGGTGCCCAGGGCCGCCGGGGCGGCTCTGGGCAAGGCGCTCCAGGCGGCGCAGGGGATACGCAGCGCCCGCAAGGCGCCCGATCCCGTGCGGGTGCAGATCGACCCGCTCGAACTCATCTGAACCGCCACCGGCGAGCCACTAAGGTTCTCGGGTGGCCGAGAACTGGGTGGACGCCGTCGCCGACGATCTGCGCCGCTGGGCGGACGCGCGGGACGCCGCGGAGGGCGGCGGGGAGGGCGGCGCGGAGGCCGTGGACGTGCGGGGGATCGTGCTGCTGCTCGACCTGGCCCGCGAAGAGCTCGGCCTTCCGGGCGCCGCGGACCTGACCCCGGATCTGCTGCGCCGGCTGATGCTGGAGGTCTTCCCCGAGTCCGTGGTCGCGGACGGCGAGGAGGCGCCCGAGGTCGTGCGGGCCGCCCGCTCCCTGCTCGCGTACCTGCGCGAGTCGGGCGCCGTCACCGCCGAGGCCGCCGCGGCGCTGGAGGACGCGCTCGACCGCCTCGTCCCCGAGTTCGAGGAGATCGTCGCGGCGGCGGACGGGGAGGAGCGGCGCGCCGCCGCCGAGCTGATCACCGGCATGATGGTCGCCGACGGCGTGCCCGTGGACGACGAGGACGCGGTCGACCGGTGGGTGCGGGACTTCGAGGCGCTGCCCGAGGAGGAGCGGTACGCGCGCACCGAGGAGTACCTGCGCGAGGCCGAGGAGCGGATCGTCCCGCCCGTGCGCCTGGCGCCCGAGGCCGAGGTGGCCGCCGCGGCGCGCGCGTCGGCGCTGACCGAGGAGGTCCGCGCCCTGGCGGCGTGGACGGACGGCGGGCGTCCCGTGGACGAGTTCGGAGATCTGGGCGCCGCTGACGCGGTCGCGGCGGCCGAGTCCCTCGGCCTCGCCACGCCGAGGCGTTCCCCGGAGGTCGAGAGCCAGGCGGACCTGCCCGAGCTCGACCGGCTCTGGTGGGCCGCCGTGGACGCCGGGGTGATCGCCGAAACCGGCGGCACGGCCGCGCCGGGACCGAACCACGGCGTGCTGGACGGCCCCGACGACGCGGCGATGCTGGACGTCTGGGTACGCGTGTTCGACGGGGTGGCGGTGCCCGGCCACGATCCCAAGGACGGGCTGGACGCGGTACGGCTCGTCCAGAACGAGCTGACCGGGGTGCTGATCCACCTGTACGAGCAGGAGGCGCCCACCCCGCGGGAGGAGCTGGCGGAGCTGCTGGCCGGGCATGTCATGGAGGCGTACGAGGCCGGCGACGCCGCCGAGCTGTCCGAGGCGGTCGCGGCGGCGCTGGCCCTGGAGATCGACGACCTGACCCGCTGGGGCGTGCTGGACGGCGCCGGTGAGGGCCACGTCCTCACCCCGCTCGGCGTGTGGGCCGTGCGGGAGCTGCTGCTGGCCGACGGCTTCGCCGCCCCGGTGGTGGGCGAGCTGGCGGACGCGCCCGCCGCCGCGCTGGTGTCCGGGCTCACCTGGCACCGCCAGGACACCGCCGACGAGGAGATCACCGGCTGGCTGGAGGGACGGGACGCCGAGGCCGCCGCCCGCGAGCTGCTGGAGGTCATGCGCACCGGCGGCCCCGGCGCCCGCAACCTCGCCGCCGCCGTCCTGCAGCGCGTGGGGCCGGAGGCCGCCGGCGTCGTGCGCGAGGCGAGCGGAAAGCGTCCCGTCCGCCCCTACGCCGTGCTCTGGCTCGACCGGCTGGCCGAGGGCACGGACGGCGGCGGGCTCGGCCGCGACGACTACCTGTGGCTGTTCGTCGACACCGTCGCCGGGATGCTGGAGACCGCCGAGCCGCGCGACGCGGTCGCCGCCGCCGTGACCGACGCCCCGGCGGGCGCCGACCTGACCGGCATGGTGGAGGAGATGTGGCGCGCCGACCATCCCGGGGTGGTGGACGTGCTGGCGGCGCTCGGCGCCCACCATCCCGACCGGGCGATCGCGAAGGCCGCCCGCACCGCCGCGTACAAGGCGCGGTCGGTGCGATCACCTTCGTAGACTGGACCATCGATCCCGAGCGTCCGGACCCACGACCGGCGTCCCTGGCAGGAAACGGAGTCCTCGTTGGCCGTCAAGCCCATCCGCCTCTTCGGCGATCCCGTGCTGCGCACTCCGGCCGAGCCCGTCAAGGACTTCGACAAGGAGCTGCGGCAGCTCGTCAAGGACCTCACCGACACGATGATCGACGCCCCGGGGGCGGGGCTCGCGGCGCCGCAGCTCGGCGTGGGGCTGCGGGTGTTCACCTACTACGTGGACGACCGGCTGGGGCACCTGGTCAACCCCACCCTGGACCTGTCGGAGGAGCAGGAGACCGACGACGAGGGCTGCCTGTCGCTGCCCGGACTGGCCTTCCCCACGCCCCGCGCCGTGCGGGCGGTGGCCAAGGGGTTCGACATGTACGGCGAGCCGGTGACGCTGGAGGGCACCGACCTGCTGGCCCGCTGCGTCCAGCACGAGACCGACCATCTGGACGGGATCATCTTCATCGACCGGATGGACCCCGAGCAGCGCAAGGCCGCGATGAAGGCGATCCGCGAGGCCGAGTGGTTCGGCGAGCCCGCGCCCGTGGTCAAGGAGTCCCCGCACCGCACCTTCGGAAAGGCCATCTGAGACCCGTGAAGCTGGTTTTCGCCGGTACGCCGGAGACGGCGCTCCCGTCGCTGGAGGCCCTGCTGGAGTCGCCGCGGCACGAGGTGGCCGCGGTGGTGACCCGCCCCGACGCGCCGTCGGGACGGGGCCGCGGCCTGAGGGAGAGCCCGGTCGCGCGGCGCGCCGGGGAGGCCGGGATCGAGGTGCTCAAGCCGGTGAAGGCCGGTGACCCGGAGTTCCTCGACCGGCTGCGCGCCATCGCGCCCGACTGCTGCCCGGTGGTGGCCTACGGGGCGCTGCTGCCGCGCGCGGCCCTGGACATCCCCCGGCACGGCTGGGTGAACCTGCACTTCTCGCTGCTGCCCGCCTGGCGCGGCGCCGCGCCCGTCCAGGCGGCGATCCTGCACGGCGACGACGTGACCGGCGCGGCCACCTTCCGGATCGAGGAGGGCCTGGACACCGGGCCGGTGTACGGGGTGCTGACCGAGCCGATCCGCCCGGACGACACGGCGGGGGACCTGCTGGGGCGGCTGGCCGTCGCGGGCGCCACGCTGCTGCGCGACACGATGGACGGGATCGAGGCCGGGGTGCTGGAGGCCCGCCCGCAGCCGGAGGAGGGCGTCTCGCACGCCCCCAAGATCACCACCGAGGACGCGCGGGTCGACTGGACCGCGCCCGCCCAGCGCATCGACCGGCTGATCCGCGCCTGCACGCCCACGCCGGGCGCCTGGACGACGTTCCGCGGCGAACGGCTCAAGCTCGGGCCCGTCCGCCCGGCCGCGGACGGCGGCGCGCTCGGCGGCGAGCGGCTGGAGCCGGGGCGGATCCGCGCCTCCAAGAAGGAGGTCCTGGTCGGCACCGGCACCCATCCCGTCGCGCTGGGCGAGGTGCAGCCGCAGGGCAGGCGGCGGATGTCCGCGCTGGACTGGACGCGCGGCGCGGCCCTCACCGGTGAGGACGTCCTGGTCTGATGCCTCCCGCACGCAACCGCCGAGGCGGCCACGGGCGCCCCGGCCGCACCCGCAGGCCGCCCGGGCCGCGCCGGACCGGACGTCCCGAGGACCTGGTGCGCCGCACCGCCTTCGACGTGATCCGCGCCGTGGAGACCCGCGACGCCTACGCCAACCTGCTGCTGCCGTCCCGGCTGCGCGACCGCGGGCTGACCGGCAGGGACGCCGCCCTGGCCACCGAGCTCACCTACGGCACGCTGCGCGGCCGCGGCACCTACGACGCCGTGCTGGCGCTGTGCAGCGACCGCGAGCTGCGCCGTATCGACCCGCCGCTGCTGGACGTGCTGCGCCTCGGCGCGCACCAGATCCTGGCCACCCGCATCCCGCCGCACGCCGCCGTCGGGACGGCCGTCGACCTGGCGCGCTCGGTGGCCGGTCCCGGGCAGGCCAAGTTCGCCAACGCGGTGCTGCGCAAGGTCGCCACCCGCGACCTGGACGGCTGGCTCGCGATCGTCGTCCCGGACCACGGCGGCGAGACGGCCCGCCTCGCGGTCGCGCACAGCCACCCCGCGTGGATCGTCAGCGCGCTGCGCGACGCCCTGGGGCCCGACCGCGGTGAGATCGAGGACCTGCTGGAGGCCGACAACAGGCGTCCCCGCGTCACGCTCGTGGCCCGTCCCGGCCGGGCGGCCGTCGCGGACCTGCTGGAGGCGGGCGCCGAGCCCGCGTCGTACTCGCCGTACGCGGCGGTGCTGCCCGAGGGCGACCCGGCGGCGATCGACGCGGTGCGGGACGGCCGCGCCGCCGTCCAGGACGAGGCGAGCCAGCTCGTGGCCCTGGCGCTGGCGGCCGTGCCCGTCGAGGGGCGCGACGAGCGGTGGGCCGACCTGTGCGCGGGGCCCGGCGGGAAGGCGGGGCTGCTGGCGGGCCTGGCCGCCGGGCGCGGCGCCCGGCTGCTGGCCGCCGACGTCCAGCCGCAGCGTGCCACGCTGGTGCGCCGCGCCGTCGACGACCGGGCGGGGGTGGTCGTCGCCGACGGCCGCGTCCCGGCCTGGCGGCCCGGCACGTTCGACCGGGTCCTGCTGGACGTGCCGTGCACCGGCCTGGGCGCGCTGCGCCGCCGCCCCGAGGCCCGCTGGCGGCGCGGCCCCGAGTCCGTGGCCGAGCTCGGCCCGTTGCAGCGCGACCTGTTGCGGCACGCCCTCGACGCGGTGCGGCCCGGGGGAGTGGTGGCGTACGTGACGTGCTCGCCGCACATCGCCGAGACCCGGGTCGTGGTGGACGACGTGCTGCGCGGTCGCGAGGACGTCGAACGGCTCGGCTCGCCGGCCGTGCTCGCCGGGCTGGCGCCGGGGCTCACCGGCCTCGGGGACGGCCCCTACGCCCAGTTCTGGCCGCACCGGCACGGCACCGACGCGATGTTCCTCGCCCTGCTCAGGAAGGGTGACGCGCCGGGCGGGTGAGCGCCCGGGAACCTTTGCGTGTTGCGGAGACGTCGAGCCGGTAGCGCTCAGTAATCTCGGTGGCGCTCGTGGGGCGCCGGGGGCGCCCGCCGGTCGACGCGTAGGGAGATCCGTGCTCACCGACACCATGCACGTCGTGTCGTTCTTCGGCAGCGCGGGCCTCTACGTGCCGGTCCTGGTGCTCGTCTACTGGTGCGTGGACCGCGTACAGGGGGCGCGGTTGGCGGTGGCGCTGCTGGTGAGCGCCGCCGTCAACGTCACGCTGAAGCTGCTGTTCCACGACCCCCGCCCGTTCTGGACCGACCACTCGGTCACCGGGCACGAGCCCCATGACTCGTTCGGCATGCCCTCGGGGCACGCCCAGAACGCGCCGGTGTTCTGGGGGCTCCTCGCCGCGTGGACCCGCCGGAGCGCGCCGTGGGCCGCGGCCGCCGCGGTGGTCGCGCTGATCGGCGTGTCCAGGATCGTGCTCGGCGTCCACTCACCGGGACAGGTCGTGACCGGATGGCTGATCGGCGCCGGTCTCCTGGGCGTCGTGCTGTGGGCCGAGCCGCGGGTCGTGCCGTGGTGGACGCGGCGTCCCCTCGCCCAGCAGCTCGGGCTGAGCCTGGCGACGGGGCTGGCGTTCGTCGTGGCCATGTGGGCCGCCATGCGGCCGCTGGACGGCTGGCGCTGGCCCGCGGGCTGGGCGCGCAGGATCGTCGAGGCGGGCGGCAGCCTGGAGCCGATCTCGCTGTCCGAGGGCGCCGCCGCGGCGGGCGGGCTGTGCGGCCTGCTGGCGGGGCTGTCCCTCGCGAACCGGCTGGTCGGGTACGAGCCCGGCGGGGCGGTGTGGCGGCGGCTGGCCCGGATCCCCGTCGGCGTGGCCGGGGGCTTGGTGATCTTCACGGCCGGGTTGTTCCTGGGCGAGAATCCCGTGCCGGCGTTCATCGTCCAGGCCGTGCTCGGCGTGTGGGTGGCGGCGGGCGCCCCGGAGGCGTTCATCCGCCTGGGGCTCGCCGGGCGCACCCCCCGCGTGCTCACCCGGCCGGGTGAGGGACGTCCCGGCAGGGGGGCGAAGCCGTTCGGGGGGTCCGGGGGACCTCCCCCGGAAGATACGGGCGTCCGGCAATAGACTCGGCCGCATCATGGCTCAGCAGATCTCACCCAGCATCCTGTCCGCCGACTTCGCCCGGCTCGCCGACGACGTCGCCGCCATCGCCGACGACGCCGACTGGGTCCACGTCGACGTGATGGACAACCACTTCGTGCCGAACCTGACCATCGGGCTGCCGGTGGTGGAGGCGCTGCTCAAGACCAGCGCGCTGCCGCTGGACTGCCATCTGATGATCGAGGACCCGGACCGCTGGGCACCGCGGTACGCCGAGGTCGGCGCCGGGAGCGTGACCATCCACGCCGAGGCCGCCAAGGCGCCGATCCGCACGCTGCGCGCCATCCGCGCGGCCGGGGCCCGCGCCGGGCTGGGCATCAACCCCGCGACGCCGGTGGAGCCGTACGAGGATCTGCTGGGGGAGATCGACATGCTGCTGCTGATGACCGTGGAGCCGGGCTTCGGCGGGCAGAGGTTCCTGGACGTCGTGCTGCCCAAGGTCCGCCGCGCCCGCGCCCTGATCGGCGACCGCCCGGTCTGGTTGCAGGTGGACGGCGGCGTCAGCGCCGAGACCATCGAACGCTGCGCGGAGGCGGGCGCGGACGTGTTCGTCGCGGGCAGCGCCGTCTACGGGGCCGACGATCCCGCCGCGGCGGTCCGCGCGCTGCGCACGCAGGCGGAGAAGGCCGCCGCCACGTGACGTCGCTGACCCTCCCGTGCCCCGCCGTCCTGTTCGACGTGGACGGCACCCTGATCGACTCCATGCTTCTGGTCGAACGGGCGGCACGGGTGTGGGCGGCCGAGTACGGTGTCGACGCCGACGCCTACCTCGCCGTCACCCATGGCCGCCGCACCGAGGACAGCGTCGCCGACTTCCTCCCGCCCGACCGCGTGACCGAGGCCGCCGAACGGCTGGGCGCCATCGAGGCCGACCACGTCTCCAGCGTCCTGCCGGCCCCGGGCGCCCGGGAACTGCTCTCCGCGATGAACGGCCTGCCCTGGGCCATGGTCACCTCCATGGACGCCGCCCAGCTCCAGGCCCGGTCGCGGGCCGCCGGGATCCCGCTGCCCGAGGTCGCGGTGACGGCGTCCGACGTGGAGGCGGGCAAGCCCGACCCGTCCGGCTACCTGCTGGCCGCGCGCCGCCTGGGCGCCGATCCGCGCCACTGCGTCGTCGTCGAGGACTCGCCCGCCGGGGTCCGGGCGGGCCGTGCCGCGGGCGCCACCGTCCTCGCCCTGACCACCAGCCATGACGCCGCCCGGCTCGCCGGCGCCGACCTGATCATCCCCGACCTCACCGCCGTCACCGCCACCCGCGACGCCCTGCACGTCTGCACGCACCGCCGGCGCTGATCCGGCCGCGCCGCCGGAGTGACGTTCGCCGCGCCTGATCCCTAGTCAAACGGTCGGATTTGTCCTATATGCTGCTGCCGATCTCTGTTCGGCAAGGAGCGTGAACATGCGTCGAATCACGGCCGTACTGGCCGGTCTCTTGCTGGTGCTCGGCTGCGGCGGGCTCGCCGCGTGCGGGGGTGGCGAAGAGGCCGGGTCGTCCGGTGGGACGCTGCGCGTCGGCTACCAGAGGTTCGGCGGGCTGAGCCTGGTCAAGGCGCGGTCCGCCGCGTCCGGGACGACCTGGTCGCTGTTCGAGAGCGGCCCCGCGCTGACCGAGGCGCTGAAGGCGGGCTCCATCGACATCGGGCAGACCGGTGAGGCCCCGCCGATCTTCGCCGCCGCTGGCCGGATCGACTTCGCGATCGTCGGGACCTCGGCGCCGGTGCCCAAGGGCGAGGCGGTCCTGGTCAAGGAGAGCAAGGGCTTCCGGTCGTTCCAGGACCTGCGCGGCCGGACCATCGGGCTCAACAAGGGCTCCAACGTGCACTGGCTGCTGGTCAGGCTGCTGGAGGCCAACGGCATGACGATGAACGACGTGAAGGTCAGGTACCTCAAGCCCGCCGAGGGGCGGCCCGCCTTCGACAACGACCAGATCGACGCGTGGATCATCTGGGACCCCTACTTCGCGCTGGCCGAGCGGCCCGGGGTGACGATCCTCGCGGACGCGAGCGGGCTGGCCAACAACCGCGAGTACATCCTGGTCTCGCCCAAGGCGCTGAAGGAGAAGCCGCAGCGGATCGAGGCGTTCCTGAAGACCTACCGGCAGGTCACCGACTGGGGGATCGCCAACCCGGCCGAGCGCACCCGCATCCTGGCCCCGGAGCTGAAGATCCCCGCCGACGTCGCGGACCGGGCGCTGGCCCGCAGCGCGCAGCCGCCGGCCCCGGTCGACGCCTCGATCGGCGCCGAGCTGCAGAAGATCGCGGACGGGTTCACCGCGCTGGACCTCATCCCCGGCAAGGTGGACATCGCCGGACGGGTGGACGACCGGTACTCGGCGGTCTTCGAGTGAGCGCCCGGCTGCGCCGCCTGACCACGCCGGTCGTGCTGCTGGTGCTCTGGGAGGGCGCGGCCCGCGCGGGCGTCCTGCCGCCGGACAAGCTGTCCCCGCCGAGCACGGTGCTGGAGGCGGCCTGGCGGCTCTCCGCGGACGGCACGCTCGGCGGCTCCCTGCTCGACTCGCTGCGGCGCGCCGTGCTGGGGCTCGTGATCGGCGGCACGCTGGCACTGGTGCTGGGCGCGGTGGCGGGCCTGCTGCGCCTCGGCGACGACCTGGTCGACCCGCCCGTGCAGATGGCCAGGATGCTGCCGCATCTCGGGCTGGTGCCGCTGCTGATCATCTGGCTGGGCATCGGGGAGTCGCTGAAGGTCACGCTGGTGGCGCTCGGCGCCTTCTTCCCGATCTACCTCAACACCTACGCCGGGATCCGCGGCATCGACGAGCGGCTGGTGGAGGCCGCCCGCACCTGCGGCCTGACCTGGCTGGAACGGGTCCGGCACGTGGTGCTGCCCGGCGCGCTGCCGTCCCTGTTCCTCGGGGTGCGGCTGGCGTTCGCGGCCGGCTGGCTCAGCCTGGTGGTCGGCGAGCAGGTGAATGGGGAGGGCGGTATCGGCTTCCTGATGATGGAGGCCCGCGAGTTCTCCCAGACGGAGGTCGTGGTGCTCGGCCTGCTGGTGTACGCGGTGCTCGGGCTGCTGTCGGACCTGGCCCTGCGCATGGGGGAGAGGAGGCTGCTGTCATGGCGGCGCGGTCTTCAGGCCTCGTAGTGGAGGCGGCGGGCGTCCGCCGGTCGTTCGGCGACACCGTCGTGCTGGACGGCGTCGACCTGACCATCGGCCACGGCGAGGTGGTGGCCCTCCTCGGCGCCAGCGGCTCGGGCAAGAGCACGCTCCTGCGCATCCTGGCCGGGCTGGACGACGAGGCGACGGGCACGGTGAAGGTGCCCGAGTCCCGCGCCGTGGTGTTCCAGGAGCACCGCCTGCTGCCCTGGAAGCGCGTGGCCGACAACGTGGCCCTGGGCGTCCGCAGCAAGGACGCCGCGTCCCGTACCGCCTCGGCGCTCGCCGAGGTCGGCCTGGCCGACCGGGGCCGGGCGTGGCCCGCGGAGCTGTCGGGCGGCCAGTCGCAGCGGGTGGCGATCGCCCGCGCCCTCATCCGCGAGCCCGAACTGCTCCTCATGGACGAGCCGTTCGGCGCTCTGGACGCCCTCAACCGCCTGAAGATGCAGGCCCTGTTCGGGCGGCTGCGCGCCCTGCACGGCTTCGCGGCCCTCCTGGTGACCCATGACGTGGACGAGGCGATCCTGCTGGCCGACCGGCTCATGGTCCTGGACGGCGGGCACATCATCGAGTCCATCGAGGTCGACCTGGGCCGGTCGCGGGCGGTGGACACGCCGGGGTTCGCGACCCTGCGCCGCAAGCTGCTGACCCTGCTCCGCGTCCCCGCGGAGGGCGTGGCGTGGGACGCGGAGGAGTTGCGGGGCGCGCCGCGCTAGCGGCGTGGCGAGGGCGCGTCCACCAGGCGGGCCAGCAGGTCGCGGAGGGCCTTCCGGTCGGCCTCAGGCAGGTCGAAGACCTTGGCCGCGACCCTGTCCACGCGCGCGTTCAGGGTGTCGCGCATCCGCTCGCCCTCGGGGGTGAGGACGAGCTGCTTGACGCGCCGGTCGCGCGGGTCGGGGCGGCGCTCGACCAGACCACGCCTTTCCAGGCCGTCCACGATGCCGGTCACGTTGGACGCGTCGCATGCCAGCCTGTTGGCCAGTTCCCGCATGGGGACGGGTTCGCCAAGGGTGGACAGCGCCTGCGCCTGGACGGGCGGCAGGCCGAGGTCGGCGTGCGCTTCCTGGAGGCCGTCCCGGACGCGGGTGGCGATGCCGAACACCAGGTCCATCAGCTCCCGGCTCGTCGTGCCGGCTGCGGGAACGGCGCTCATCCTTCGATCATAGGCAGCGCTGGTGCGCCCTGAATGTTGAGGTCCTCAAGAATAACCCCTAGAGTGACTCAATAGTTGAGGTCATCAATAATGTTCACTATGAAGGATGTGGAGGACGCGATGGTGTCGAGATCGCAGGACGTCCGCGAGGGCGCGGCCGGCGCCCGCCGCCTCGGCAGGGCGCTCGCCGTGGCCGCGGCGGTGCTCGCGGCGGTGGTGGTGTGGCTGGTCGCCCGCACGGTGTTCGACCAGGACCTGGCCGTGCGGCAGCCGGGACGGGGGGCGACGGAGGTCGACATCGTGCCGGTGCTGGTCTTCGCGATCGTGCCCTCGCTGGCGGGCTGGGCCCTCCTCGCCGCGCTGGAGCGGTTCGCCGCCGCCCGCGCCCGTACCGTCTGGACGGTGGTCGCCGTGGCCGTCCTGCTGCTGTCGTTCACGCCGATCCTCCAAGTGCAGGCGACGGGGGCGACGAAGGCCGTGCTGGCGCTCATGCACGTGGTGGTGGGGGCCGCTCTGATCCTCGGCTTCTGGCGGACGGCACGCGGCCCCCGGTGACACCTCAGAAGAGCGGTCCCACGAGGTTCAGCCCCGGGTGGGGGTCCATGGCGTAGACCGCGAACAGGGCCAGGGCCGCTCCCGCGAGGGAGAGGTCCTTGGTGAACTGGATCTGCTCCATCTGCTTGGCCTGCTCGTCCCGCAGCGTCCAGAAGTCGTGCATGAGGAACGCCGTGGCCAGCAGGAACACGACCAGCATCAGCGCGGCGAGATCGGGCCACACGCCCAGGACGAGCAGGACGGAGGCCAGCAGGATCCAGACGCCGGACACCTGCACCGCCGGCGTGGGCCGCGGGATCTTCTTGCTCGCGGCGAACCCGCTCATCGCCTGCGTGGCGGTCAGGTGTCCGAGCCCGCCCATCAGGAAGGCGGTGGTGAAGAGGATGCGCCCGATCAGAACGACGACGTCCATGACCACCTCCGGGGGGATCGAGTGTCAAGGCGCCTTCAGGCGATCGTTTCCTACCCCTCCCAGAGATCATTGAACATTGAATGATCGGCCATCAGGACTACCAAGCGGTCGCTTGGTTGACTATGCTGGCGGGACAGGGTGCGTGATCGTGGCATTCGTCACATGCGGCGGGGAATGCACGGCATGGCACACTGGTTGGCAGCAGTGAACGCGTGCTCCGGGGTCGGTGAAACTCCGAACCGGCGGTGACAGTCCGCGACCCGGCCGACGCCATCGGCCGGTTGACCCGGTGGAACTCCGGGACCGACGGTGAAAGTCCGGATGGGAGGCAGCGCGCCGTACGCCCCTGCTCGGGGCGCCGCTCGACCGTGACATCCCCGGAGCCCTCGCATCGGACATTGGAGGCCCGGGATGTTCACCGGCATCGTCGAAGAGCTCGGCGAGATCGTGGCGATCGAATCCGCCGGCGATTCGGCGCGGCTCACCGTCCGTGGGCCGTTGGTGACCCAGGACGCCGTCCACGGCGCGTCCATCGCCGTCAACGGCGTCTGCCTCACCGTGGTCGAGGTGAAGGACGGCGCCTTCACCGCCGACGTCATCAAGGAGACCCTCGCCAAGTCCAGCCTCGGCGCCCTCGAACCCGGGTCGCGGGTCAACCTGGAGCGTCCCGTGCGCCTCCAGGACCGGCTCGGCGGCCATCTCGTCCAGGGCCATGTGGACGGCGTCGGCACGATCCTGTCCCGCGAGCCGGGCGAACGCTGGGACCTGGTCACCATCTCCCTGCCCGCCGAGCTGAGCCGCTACCTGGTCGGCAAGGGCTCCATCACGGTCGACGGGATCAGCCTCACCGTCGTCGAGGCCGGCGCCGACCGCTTCAGCGTCGCGCTCATCCCCACCACGCTCGCCCTCACCACCCTCGGCCACAAGACCAGCGGCGACCCCGTCAACCTCGAAGTGGACGTCGTCGCCAAGTACGTCGAGCGCATGCTGGGCCCCCGCGCCGGGCGGCAGGGTGAGCCCTCATGAGCCTGCTGAACGCGAGCTTCGAGCTCTTCGGCGAGCACATCCTCTGGACCGATCTCATCGGCAACCTGCTCTCCCTGGCCGTGGTCTGGCTGGCCATGCGCAAGACCCTGTGGACCTGGCCCGTGCAGCTCACCGGCGCCCTCCTCCTGCTGGCCGCCTCGCTGCACGCCGACGCGCCCGGCAACGCGCTCAAGCAGGTGCTGTTCATCGGCCTGGCGGTGTTCGGCTGGTGGAGCTGGGCGCGCGGCCGCCGCGGGGAGCACGGGCGCCTGGCGGTCCGTCCCGCGACCGCCCGCGAGCGCGTGGTGCTGCTGGCCGCGCTGGTGCTGGGCACCGCGCTGGTCGCGCAGCTGTTCCTCCACCTCGACTGGCTGCGGATCGCCTGGTCGCCGTGGGCGAACGCCTACATCTTCGTCGGCAGCGCGGTGGCGACCTTCGCGCAGAGCCGCGCGCTGACCGACTTCTGGCTCATCTGGGTGCTGGTCGATCTGGTCGGCGTCCCGCTGGCACTGAAGTCGGGACTGTACGTCTCGGCCGCGGTGTACGGCGTCTTCTTCGTCATGGTGATGATCGGGTTCCGCGACTGGCACCGGGAGTCCCGGGCACGGATCGAGCGGAGCCCCCGGCGTGAGGCGGTGCGCGCATGAGCGGTACGGACGAGCAGATCGGGACCGGGATCTTCGACCCGGTCGAGGAGGCGGTGGCCGACATCGCGGCCGGTCGCCCGGTCGTGGTGGTGGACGACGAGGACCGCGAGAACGAGGGCGACATCATCTTCGCCGCGGCGAAGGCGACGCCCGAGCTGCTGACCTTCACTATCCGCTACACCAGCGGCGTGATCTGCGTCCCCATGCTGGGCGAGGACCTGGACCGCCTGCAGATCCCGCTGATGACCGCGCAGAACACCGAGCGGATGCGCACCGCCTACACGGTGAGCGTGGACGCCCGCGACGGCGTCAGCACGGGCATCTCGGCGGCCGACCGGGCCAGGACGATCCGGACGCTGTGCGACTCGGCGACCGAGCCGTACGAGCTGGTCCGTCCCGGGCACGTCTTCCCGCTGCGCTACCACGAGGGCGGCGTGCTGCGCCGCCGCGGCCACACCGAGGCGGCGGTCGACCTGGCGCGGCTCGCCGGGCTCGCGCCCGCCGGGGTGCTGGCCGAGGTGGTCAACGACGACGGCACCATGGCCAGGCTGCCCGAGCTGCAGATCTTCGCCAAGGAGCACCGCCTCAAGCTGATCTCGATCGAGCAGCTCGTGGAGTACCGCAAGCGGACCGAGTCGCTGGTGGAGCGGGTCGTGGAGACCCGCCTGCCGAACCGGTACGGGACGTGGCGCGCGGTCGGGTTCTCCAGCGCCATCGACGGCGGCGAGCATCTCGCGCTGGTGCTGGGCGACCTGGGCGACGGCACGGACGTCCTGGTCAGGGCGCACTCCGAGTGCCTCACCGGCGACGTGCTGCACTCCGAGCGCTGCGACTGCGGCGCCCAGCTGGACGCCGCCATGGAGCGGATCGCGGCCGAGGGGCGCGGCGTCGTCCTGTACCTGCGGGGCCACGAGGGCCGCGGCATCGGCCTGCTGGCCAAGCTGCGGGCCTACGCCTTGCAGGACAACGGGTCCGACACCGTGGACGCCAACCTGGAGCTGGGCCTGCCCGCCGACGCCCGCGAGTACTCCAACGCC
Organism: Actinomadura sp. SCN-SB; assembly: GCF_043906805.1. Classification (NCBI taxonomy): domain Bacteria; kingdom Bacillati; phylum Actinomycetota; class Actinomycetes; order Streptosporangiales; family Thermomonosporaceae; genus Actinomadura; species Actinomadura sp. SCN-SB. The sequence goes on from NZ_JBIMPP010000014.1 coordinate 40,527, forward strand.
GCGCACATGCTCGCCGGACTGGGCGTCCGGTCGGTGCGGGTGCTGACCAACAACCCGGCCAAGCTGAAGGGGCTGGACGGCTTCGGCGTCGAGGTGCTGGGCCGGGAGCCCATGCCCGCCGCCGTCACCCCGCACAACCGGCGCTACCTGACGGTCAAGCGCGACCGTCTCGGACACCAGATCGAGGGGCTGTCATGAGCGGTACGGGACGTCCCGAGGACACCGTCGTGCGGGCGGAGGGGCTCACCCTCGGCATCGTCTGCACCCGGTGGCACCGGCACATCACCGACCAACTGCTCAAGCGGGCGGTCGAGGCGGCCGAGGCGTGCGGCGTCCGGGAGCCGGTGGTCGCGCGGGTCGCGGGCGCGCTGGAGCTGCCGGTCGTCGCGCAGGAGCTGGCCCGGCGGCTGGACGCGGTCGTCTGCCTGGGCGCGGTGATCCGCGGCGAGACCGCGCACTTCGACCACGTCTGCGACTCGGTCACCGCCGGGGTGACGCGGGTCGCCCTGGACGCGTCCACCCCGGTCGGCAACGGCGTCCTCACCTGCGACGACCAGGAGCAGGCCATCGCGCGCTCCGGGTTCCCCGACAGCAAGGAGGACAAGGGCTGGGAGTCGGTCGTGGCCGCCCTGGACACCGCGCTGACCCTGCGCCGGCTCAGGTCGTCCACCGGCTCGCCGGGCGGCTCGTCCGGCGGGCGCGGCTGACGCGGGCGGGACGGCGCGGCGCGCCGGGGAGGGGCGGGCGGGCGAAGCGTGACCGGGACCGCGTAGGATCGGTGACCGGACGACGCCGGCCCGGCGAGGCGGCCGGCGAGGGACGTACCACGGGATGGGAGGCGATGGTGGCCGCACACGAGCTCGGGCGCGCGATGGCACTGACCCTGCGAGGCCCGCGGCATCACGGCCACGCCGGGCACGGCGGGGAGCATCTGGGCTCCTGAGAACGCCCCCGGAATCCGCACGCATCCCACACCCACGAAAGGTTCTCTCGTGCTGTCTCTCGTCCTGCCCAAGGGGTCCCTGGAGAAGGCGACCATGCAGCTGTTCGACGCCGCCGACCTCACCGTGCGGCGCGCGTCCGACCGCGACTACCGCGCCCAGATCGACGACCCGCGGATCGACCGGGTCCGGGTGCTGCGCCCCCAGGAGATCCCCACCTACCTCGAACAGGGACTGTTCGACCTGGGCATCACCGGCCGCGACTGGATCACCGAGACCGAGGCCGACGTGGTGAGCCTCGGCGAGCTGGAGTACTCCAAGGCCACCAGCAACCCCGTCCGCGTGATCATGGCGGTGCCCGACGACGCGCCCTGGCGGACGGTGTCCGACCTGCCGGAGGGCGTCCGGATCTCCACCGAGTTCCCCGCCATGACCCGGCGGTACCTGGACCGGCACGGCGTCAAGGCCACGGTCGTCCCGTCCTACGGCGCGACCGAGGCGAAGGTCCCCGACATCGTGGACGCCATCGTCGACCTGACCGAGACCGGCTCCTCGCTGCGCAAGAACGGGCTGCGGATCCTCGACACCCTGCTGACCAGCTACACCGAGCTGGTCGCCAACCGCGAGTCCTACGAGGACGCCGGGAAGCGCGCCGCGATGGAGGACATCGCGCTGCTGCTGCAGGGCGCGATCCGGGCCCGCGGCAACGTCCTGCTGAAGCTGAACGTCGACGCCGCCGACCTGAAGGCCGTCCTGGACATCATGCCGGCCATGTCGTCCCCGACCGTCACCTCGCTGGCGGGCGGCGAGCAGCACGCGGTGGAGAGCGTGGTCGCCAAGCGCGGGGTCAACACGCTCATCCCGGCGTTGAAGGCGGCGGGCGCGCGGGACATCCTGGAGATCCCCATCTCCAAGATCGTTGATTGAGGTCTCCCGGACCCTTGACCGAACTCCCCGCGCTGCCGGTGGTCTGGCGCCCCCGCACCACCCGCGTCGTCGCGTACACGACGGCGGGCGTGATCGTGCTCGGCATGATCCTGCTCGCCGTCGTGGTGCCCCCCCGGTTCACCGTGGTCGACCGCGTCCTGATGGTCGTGTTCGGCCTGGCGCTGGCCTGGATCCTGCACATGCTCGCGCGCTGCCGCGTGGTCGCCGACTGCGGCGGGGTCACCGTGGTCAACGCCTTCCGCAGCCGCCGCCTGGCATGGGCCGAGATCGTCGACGTCACCATGACGACCGGTGAGCCCTGGCCCACCCTGGACCTGTCGGACGGCACGTCCATCGGCGCCATGGGCATCAACGGCGCCGAACGCGCCCACGCCGCCCGGCAGCTGGACGAGCTCCAGTCGCTCGTCCACCGGCACGGGGAGGCCCCGGACCCGTCCTAGGTCCAGCGGGGCCCGTCCGATCCCCAGATCGGCGCCGGACGCTTCCACGTGCGCGGCCCGCCCTCCAGCCGTACCGCGGGCAGGGCGTAGCGGACGCCGGCGACCTCGTCCAGGTACGGGCCGGGGTCGAAGTCCGTGGCGGTCCCGTCCCCCGAGTGGGCGAGCAGCCAGGCGGCCGTCCGCGCCAGGGACAGCTCGATCCGGCACCCGCCTCCCTCGGCGAGGGCCCGCATCACCGCCGCCGCCAGGAGATAGCCGGTCCCGTGGTCGAGCGCCTGGACGGGCAGCGTCCCCGGCCGCCCTTCGACGAAGGAGATCCCCGAGGCCGCCTGCACCAGGCTGTCGAACCCTCTCCGCCGCGCCCATGGCCCTTCCCTGCCCCAGGCCGACAGGGAGGCGACGACGAGACCGGGATACTCGTCGACCAGCTCCTCGGGTGCCAGCCCGTACCGGTCCAGCGCGCCGGGCCGGTAGCCGAGGACGACCACGTCCGCGTCCCGCAGCAGCTCCCGCAGCCGCGAGTTGTCGACGGGGTCGCTGAAATCCAGGAACGTGGACCGCTTCCCGGGCCCGGTCACCACGTGGTAAACGGGGAACTCGGCGTGCGCGGGCGAGTCGATCCTGAGCACCTTCGCGCCGAAGTACGCGAGCGAGCGGGTCCCCACGGGGCCCGCGATGACCCGGGTCAGGTCGAGCACGCGCACACCGTCCATGGGGGACGCCGGGGGCGCCGCCCCGCGCCGCCGCCCGCCCTTGCCCGTCGGGATCGACGTCACCAAGGGCTGGCCGGCCACGGCCGCCCCTTGGGGGTGCGCGTCCCACTGCTCGGCCGTCCGGGCCGCGACGGCGAGGCCGCCCGCCTCGGAGACGGTCTCCTCGATCTCCTCCGCGCGGGCGTCACGGATGATGAACTCCAGGGCGGGGACCGGGTCGTTCACCGATTCGACGCCGAGCGACTTGAAGAGCCGCCTGCGATGGTGCCGGTAGTTGCCGTGCGTCCGCACCCATCCGTCTGCGGCCTTCCAGAACCGCGACAACGGACCGGACGAGTTCTGGGGCATCCCGTCGATTCTCAGGTGCTGTTCCTCCGCGAACGCCACCGCCACCGCCCGGCTGTCCAGCAGCACCCGCGGCAACGCGCTCCCACGCGCCCGCTCCAGTTCCGCGGCGGCGACCCCCGCCGCCCCGGCACAGGCCATCGGCATCCCGGTCACGTCCAGCCGGGCCGGCAGCGTCGCCGCGGGTCCGCTCCGCTCGATCGTCCCGAGCAGGCCGGGCTCACCCCCGAGCGCCTTCCACGCCGCGTCCAGCAAGATCATCACCCCCCGGGGATTGATACCCGCGCGGGGGCGGGTTCACCGCCGCGGACGGTGACCGGGCTCCGGCCCGCGGCGGCGACCGGCGTCACCTGTACGGACGGGCTAGGACGTGGCGGTGAAGAGCGTGACGGCGCCGGCGGTGATCAGAGCGGCGGCCCAGACGCGGTCCAGGTTGAACCAGGCCCGCCGCAGCACGGTCAGCCCGACGACCTCGTAGACCAGGACCGCGATCGTGCCCGCCGCGACGAACATGGCCAGGGTGTGGACGCCGGTGACGAAGACGCCCGCGGACAGGTCGCTCCCGGCGGAGGCGGCGAAGCGGTGGCCGTCGTGGTGGGCCCCGCCGGCGCCGGACGAGGTCAGGACGGGCAGCAGCATCAGCCCGGCGCCGTGGACGGACGACATCAGGAACGACCAGCCCGCCAACTGCCACAGGGAGACGCGCATGCCCACCCAGCGGAAGTGGCGCTGGGACAGCAGCCGGTAGAGGCCGAACCCGACGAGGACGACGCCGCCCGCGATCGCCACGACCTGCGTGGCGACCACGGAACGGGTCAGGGCGACCAGCACGGCCACGAGCCCGACCGAGACCGCGTGGCCCGCGGCGATGGCGGGGAGGGACTGCAGGAGCAGCGCGCGGCTGCGTTCCTGCAATCCTCTCGCGACGGCGAACAGCCACCCCATGGCGGGGTTGAGGCCGTGGAAGGCCCCGAGAGCGACGAGCGCGGCGAGCGAGCCGTTGCTCACGGGTAGCAGTACGAGTCGGACGAGGCGTCCCCGCCCTGCAAACGGGTCTGGTGGGGGCGCAGCCCGCGGAACGCGGCCCCGTGCGGGAAGAACCGTTCGTCGAAGCCGAAGCCGTCGGCGCTGGAGTCGAGCTTGGCCATCCAGGCGCCGACGCCGTCGGGGTAGAACTGGTCGTCCCACGCCCCGTACAGGGAGTTGGTGACGTAGACGCGGCGGCCGTCGCGGCTCACCTCGACCATCTGCGGGCCGCCCGCCAGGGGCAGGTCGGGCGCGGCCGGGTGGGGGGTGCGGCCGACGATGCCGCCGATGCGGACCGAGCCCGCCTCCACGGGCTTGAACGGGTCGCTCACGTCGTAGCGCTTGAGCTCGCCGGTGCCCCAGCACGACACGTACAGCCACGTGTCGTCGACGGACAGGTCGATGTCGGTGACCAGCGGTGGCACCGCCCCGAACGGCTGGAGGACGGGCGGCAGCGCGGCGGCGTCGGCGGGCTCGGCGGGAATGGTGATGACCTTCGTGGCGGCCCACGCGCCGCCGTCGCGATGCCAGAGCCAGACGGACGCCGACAGGTCCTCGACGCTGACCACCACGCCCGCGAAGCCGTACTGCCTGGTCGGGTCGTGCGCGGGACGCAGCTCCAGCACCATCTGGTGCTCGTCGCCCAGATCGACCTCCTGGACGTGGCGGCGCTTGCGCAGATCCCAGAAGTGCAGCTTGTGGCCGTACTTGCGGCCCAGGAGCAGCTCGCCCACGACGCCGTTCTCGACCATGGACGGCGTCCCCCACTCGGAGGTGACCAGGACGTCGTGCGCGATGTGCCACCAGGCGTCATAGGCCAGGTGCTGCGGGCCCCGGTCCACCTCCCAGCGGCCCAGCACCTCGAAGGAGGTGTGGTCGAGCATCGCGATGCCGCCCGGGCCGTCGTGTCCCGCCTCGTCGTCCGGCCCCGGCGCGCCGCCGTGCCCGTTCGCGCCGCCCAGGGCCGTCACGTAGAGCCCCTCGGGCCCGCAGTGGACGGTGTGGGGACGCGAGTACCCGGCGCGCTCGGCCAGTTCCTCCGGCTCGATCACCTTGATGATCTCCGGCGCGGTGGGCTTGTCCTTGGTGTCGATGACGTAGATCCGGGACGAGCGCAGCCCGGGGACGATGAGGTACCGGCGTTCGACGTGCGGGTGCGGCGCGTACGGGCACAGCGCGCTGGAGCAGGCGTTCCAGCCGAAGTGGTGGAGTTCGTCCCCGGTGTGGGGGAGTTCGGTCCAGCCGACCACGTCGCCGTAGGCGGCCGACTGCGGATCCACGTCGAGGACGGCGATGGCGTCGGGTTTCTCGGCCGCCCTGTCGAAGGCGGCGACATAGGCGAGCTTTTCCGGTGGTGCTCCCACGGCGTCGCGGGGGGAGGCGTAGAAGGTCGGGTCGGGCTTCCACAGGGCCATGGCTCCTCCTGCTGTCATTGGGCATCGTCACGCCGCGCCCCGGGACGCGGCAAGTGATGGGATGGGCACGCCCCCCGAATCGCGCCGCGAGTGAGGCCGGAGGTGGTCAGGAGATCGTCACGGGGTGACGGACGACGGCGCCGAACAGGTAGCCGAGGGTGTTGTGCGGGACGGTGGCGGGCTGGGTGGCGCCCGTCTCGTCCGTGGCCCGCGCCATCAGGACATGGCTTCCAGGGGCGCTGGGAGTGCGCCAGGGGTACTGCCAGCGCACCCACGCCCGGGCGTGGCCGGGGCCGTGCAGCTTGGCCCTGTGCCAGGTGGCGCCGCCGTCCGTGCTGACGGACACCTGACGGATGCGGCCGTTGCCTGACCAGGAGCGGCCATGCAGCACATGCACGCGCCCACCTGGGAAGGTGGCATCCCAGGGCAATTCAAAGGCGCTTTTGACGTTCATGCGCGTGAGCGGGGCGCTTCCCTCGGGTGGGTAGGCGTCCCCGAACAAGCGGTAGTAGCGCGTGTTCCACGGGGAGAAGAGCGGTTGGTCCGACACCTGGATGTCGCCCAGCCACTTGATGGACGCGATGCCCACCCAGGAGGGCACGACCAGGCGGACGGGGTGCCCGTGGTCCGGCGGCAGGGGAGCGCCGTTCATCTCGTACGCGAGCAGGACGTCCTTGAGGGCCTTGGCCACCGGCAGGGGCCGCCGTACGCGCCCCATGTTCACGCCTCCGTCGACGTACTCGGCGTCAAGGCCGCGTGGCAGCACGTCCACGGCGTGGCGGGTGAGCCCGGCGCGTTCGAGGACCGACGCCAGCCGCACACCGCGCCAGCGGGCCACCCCGATGGCGCCCAGCTTCCACGGCGTGCCGGATACCTGCTGCCCTTGCTGGGAGGTGAAGAAGCCACGCCCGTTGCCGGTGCACTCGATGAACGCGGTGATGGTCTCGGCGCGCATGCCCAGCAGGTCCTCATAGGTGAACTCGACCGGGCGCTCCTCGGTGGGGGAGCCGTGCAGGCCCGTCCCCCACAGCCGGAGCCGCCAGGTGCGCGCGTCGATGAGGGGCGTCGCGATGTGGTTGCGGACGAAGAACCGGTCCGCCGGGGTGAGGTAGCCCTGGTCGCGCATCGCCTCCCACCGTGTCTCGGCGTTGGTGCCGTGGGCGACGAACAGCTCCGGAGGCAGCGGCTTGACGATCGGCCCGGCCGCGTCCGCGGGACGGGCCAGGCCCCCGGCCGCGCCCAGGCCCGCGCCCGCGGCGCCCGCCGCGGAGAGGCGGAACAGGGTCCGGCGGGACACCGGACCTCGGAGCCGCTCGCGCCACTGGCGGGCGCGTGCGCTCTCGTAGGCGGCCTCGGCGGTGAGATCGTCCTCGCTCATGGGCCCGATGGTCACTCGCCGTCCCGGATTAGTCAACTTTCCCTACCGGATTAACCTGTATAAATCTCAACGAAAAAGGGCGCCCCGTCCGTATTGGTGCCGTCCCCGGATGAGTAGCCTGTGGGAGTGGGTGAGATCGCGTCACCGCCCGGTCCGGTACACCCGGCCCTCCCCGCGGACCCGGCGGAACTGGCCGTGCTGCTCGACCGGCACGCGTACCTGTGCGACGACGGGCTGGCCACCGCCGCCTTCCTGGCGCTGCGGATGGGACGCCCGCTCTTCCTCGAAGGGGAGGCGGGCGTCGGCAAGACCGAGCTGGCCAAGACCATGGCGGCGGTGCTCGGCGCCCCGCTGATCAGGCTCCAGTGCTACGAGGGCCTGGACGCCTCCCAGGCGCTCTACGACTGGGACTTCCCGCGCCAGCTCCTGCACCTGCGCGCGGCCGAGGCCGCCGGCGTCACCGACGTGGCGCGGCTGGAGGGCGAGCTGTACGACCGGCGCTTCCTCATGGCCCGCCCGCTGCTGCGCGCCCTGGAGACCACGCCCAGCGTGCTGCTGGTGGACGAGATCGACCGGGCCGACGACGAGTTCGAGGCGTTCCTGCTGGAGGTGCTGAGCGACTTCACCATCTCGGTGCCGGAGCTCGGAACGATCCGGGCGGAACGTCCCCCGGTGGTGGTGGTCACCTCCAACCGCACGCGCGAGGTGCACGACGCGCTCAAGCGGCGCTGCCTGTACCACTGGCTGGAGCACCCGTCCTTCGACCGCGAGGTCGCGATCATCCGTCGCCGGCTGCCGGACGCGGCCGAGCGCCTGGCCGGTCAGGTCGCCGCGGCGGCGCAACGCCTCCGCGACGCCGACCTGCTCAAACCGCCGGGCGTCGCCGAGAGCCTGGACTGGACCGAGGCGCTGGTGAGCCTGGGCGTCCGCGAGCTCGACCCGGAGGTCGCGGCCGTGACGCTGGGCACCGTCCTGAAGTACCGGGAGGACCAGCAGCGCGTCCTCGCCGACGGCATCGACGGGCTGCTGAACGGGGGCTGACCGCACATGCCGGCCGGGCGTGACGTCACGGAGACGATCGTGGGTTTCGCGCGGACGCTGCGCGCCGCCGGTGGTGACGCCGATCCCGAGCGGGTGCAGGCCATGCTGCGGGCCCTCGACCATCTCGACGTGCTCGACCGGACGGACGTGTACTGGGCGGGGCGGCTCACGCTGTGCGCCGATCCCGACGACCTGCCGCGCTACGACCGCTGTTTCGCCGCGTACTTCTCGGGCCTGACCGTCCGCCCGGGACGCCGTCCGCCGCCCACGGTGATCGTGCGGCACATGCCCGTCGTGTCACCCGGCGACCCGGGCGACGGCGACGACGAGGAGGAGCCGCGTGAGGTCAAGGTGGCGACGGCCAGCGCGGTCGAGGTGCTGCGCAACCGTGACGTGGCCAAGCTGGGACCGGACGAGCGTGCCCAGGTCAACCGGCTCATCGCGGTCATGGACGCGTCCACGGAGACGCGCCGGTCGCGCCGGTTCGCGCCGTCCCCGCGCGGCCGTCTCGACCCGGGCCGGACGGTGCGGGAGACGCTGCGGCGCGGCGGCGAGATCTCGCTGCTGCGGTACCGGTCGCACCGCACCCGCCCGCGCCGCGTGGTGCTGCTGGTGGACGTGAGCGGGTCGATGAGCCCGTACGCGGACACGCTGCTGCGGTTCGCGCACGCGGCGGCGCGGTCCGGCGGGCGCGCCGTCGAGGTGTTCAGCGTGGGCACCCGGCTCACCCGCCTCACCCGCGAGCTGCGGCACCGGGACCCCGACACCGCGATGGCCGGGGCGTCCGCCGCGATCCCGGACTGGAGCGGCGGCACCCGGCTCGGCGAGGAGCTGAAGGAGTTCCTCGACCGGTTCGGGCAGCGCGGCATGGCCCGGGGCGCGATCGTGGTGATCGCGTCCGACGGCTGGGAGCGCGGCGACGCGGGGCTGCTCGGCGAGCAGATGGCCCGGCTGAGCCGGCTGGCGCACCGCGTCGTGTGGGCGAACCCGCACAAGGCGCGTCCCGGGTACGAGCCGCTGACCGCGGGTATGGCGGCGGCGCTGCCGCACATCGACGACTTCACCTCCGGGCACAGCCTCGCCGCCCTGGAGGATCTGGCCCGCCTGATCGGAGATCGCCATGCGTGACGTGCTCGACGACATCGCCGCCTGGTACGCGGCGGGGGAGACCTTCGGCCTGGCCACCGTGGTCAGGACCTTCCGCAGCGCGCCCCGTCCCGCGGGCGCCGCGATGGCCGTGTCGCCGTCGGGGGAGGTGACCGGCAGCGTGTCGGGCGGCTGCGTCGAGGGCGCGGTGTACGAGCTGGCCCAGGAGGTGATGGCCTCGGGCGAGCCGGTCGTCCAGCGGTACGGCGTCAGCGACGACGACGCGTTCGCGGTCGGGCTGACCTGCGGCGGCATCCTGGACGTGCTGGTCGAGCCGGTCGGGCCCGCGACCTTCCCCGAGTTCGCCGAGGTGGCGGCGTCCATCCGGGAGCGCGAGCCGGTCGCGGTCGCGACGGTGGTGGCCGGTCCGGGCGAGATCGGGGCGCGCCGGGTCGTGTGGCCGGAGCGCGCGTCGGGTTCGCTGGCGCCCGGCGCCCCGTACGCCGCGCGGCTGGACGCGGCGGTCGACGACGACGTGCGCGGCATGCTCGCTCAGGGCCTCACCGGCCAGCGCCACTACGGGCCCGAGGGCGAGCGCCGGCTGGACGAGCTGACGGTGTTCGTGCACTCGTTCGCGCCGCCGCCGCGGCTGCTGGTGTTCGGCGCGATCGACTTCGCCGCCGCCGTCGCCAGGATCGGCAAGTTCCTCGGCTACCACGTGACGGTCTGCGACGCCCGCCCGGTGTTCGCCACGCCGAAGCGGTTCCCCGACGCCGACGAGGTCGTGGTGAAGTGGCCGCACAAGTTCCTCGACGGCACGGAGGTGGACGAGCGCACCGCGATCTGCGTCCTCACCCACGACCCCAAGTTCGACGTGCCGCTGCTGGAGGTGGCGCTGCGCACGCCCGCCGGGTACGTCGGCGCGATGGGGTCGCGCCGTACCCATGACGACCGGATGGCGCGGCTGCGCGAGGCGGGGCTGAAGGAGGACGAGCTGGCGCGGCTGCGGTCCCCGATCGGCCTGGACCTGGGCGCCCGCACCCCGGAGGAGACGGCCGTGTCGATCGCGGCCGAGCTGATCCAGCTTCGCTGGGGCGGGTCGGGGCGCCCGCTGACCGCCACCACCGGCCGCATCCACGGCGAGGCCCGCGAGGAGTAGCTACCGTGGCGTGATGGCATCGCGCATGGGTGAGCGTCCGGCCGGGTTGCTGCTGGCGGCGGGGGAGGGGAGCAGGCTGGGCCGTCCCAAGGCGCTGCTGGAGCTGGACGGGGAGCGGCTGGTCGACCGCGGCGTGCGGACGCTGCGCGACGGTGGCTGCTCGCCCGTCCTGGTGGTGGCCGGCGCCGCCCCGCTGGAGGTGATCGGGGCCGTGGTCGTCCCGAATCCCGACTGGCGCAGCGGGATGGGGTCGTCGTTGCGGGCGGGGCTGGCGGCCCTGCCGTCCGGCTGCCCCGCGGTCGTGGTCGCGCTGGTCGATCAGCCGCTGGTCGGCCCCGAGGCGGTGCGGCGCCTGATCGAGGCGTACGAGGCGGGGGCGCGCGTCGCCGTCGCCACCTACGAGGGACGTCCCCGCAACCCGGTGCTGATCGCGGGTGAGCATTTCGAGGCGGTCGCCGAGGCCGCGCGGGGCGACGCGGGCGCCCGCGTCTTCCTGCGTGAGCACCCGGAGCTGGTGACGCCGGTGCCGTGCGCGGACGTGGCCGCGCCCGACGACATCGACACCCCCGCCGACCTGGAGGCGTTCAACCGGCGCCGCGCCCGCTAGCCGGACTCCGAGAGGGCGGAGAGGGCGCTCTCGTAGGCGCGGAGCGCGTCGACGACGAGGCGGCGCTGCTCCGGCGTGAGCGGTTCGAGCGCGGCGCGCCAGGCGGCGGCGCCCGGGGCCAGCCAGTCCCGGATGGCGGGCAGCCGGTCCTCGGCGATGCTGACGATGGCGCGGCGGCGGTCGGCGGGGTCGGCGTGCCGCTCCATCAGCCCCTTGCGGCTGAGGTCGCCGACCATGAGGCTCACCGTGGCCGGGGCGACCTCCAGGCGCGCGGCCAGCTCGTTGACGCTCATCGGCCCGTCGAACATCAGGTACGCCAGCAGGGACAGATGACGCGGCGCCAGGTCGAGCGAGCGCAGCACCTCCGGCGGCGGGGTCCGCTTGGCCCGCCCGATCAGCCTCGGCATCAGCAGCAGCATGGTCCGCACGCCGTCGTCCACACCGAGGCCCTGTTCGTCTGTTGACATCCCCGCCCGACCCAAATAGCTTTGCATTCAAAGTAGCTTTGCTTTCAAAGCAAAGCTATTGCACGTCGCATCCGACCCATCAGGATAGGGGGCGGCCATGGAGGTCGCGGAGTTCAACCGGTCGATCATCGAGGAGTTCCGCGCCAACGGCGGCGCGGTCGGCGGACCGTTCGAGGGCGCCACGCTGGCGCTGCTGACCACCACCGGCGCCAAGACGGGCCGGCCCCATACCACCCCCCTCGTGTACCTGGCCGACGGCGACCGTGTCCTGGTCTTCGCCACCAACTCCGGCGCCCCGTCCCACCCCCAGTGGTTCACCAACCTCCTCGCCGACAACCGCGTCACCGTCGAGATCGGCACCGAGACCTACGAGGCCACGGCGATCGCGTTGCATGGCGAGGAGCGCGCGGCCAAGTACGCCGAGCAGGCCCGGCGCCATCCCGCGTTCGCCGAGTACCAGGAGAAGACCGACCGCGAGATCCCGGTCGTCGCGCTCTACCGCGCCGACTCGGACCAGCCCTTGGGCATCGGCGACCTTCTGGTGAACGTGCACCGTTCCCTCCGCCAGGACCTCGCGGCGCTCCGGGCCGACGTCGAGTCGTATCTGTCCAACGGCCAGGCGTCGGGGGCGGCGAGGCCCGACCTGGCCGCGCAACTACGCGCCCACTGCACCGCCTTCTGCGGTGCGCTGCACGAGCATCACCAAGGCGAGGAGACCGAAGGGTTCCCGCGCCTGCAACGCCTTCACCCCGAGTTGGCCCCCGTCCTGGAACGCCTGAGGCAGGAACACGACGCCGTGACCGGCATGCGGCGGGACCTCCAAGCCCTCCTGGACGACATCGACACCGCCGACCCCGACCAGGTCCGCACCAAGCTCGCCGACGTCAACGACCAGTTGGAGGCCCATTACGCCTACGAGGAGAAGGAACTCTTCGACGCGCTCAACGCCGTCACCGCCGGCGAATGGAGCGGTTCCCGCTAGACGCCCGGGTTTGGCGGCGAACCGATCGAGGGATGCCTTGGACGTCCGCGTCCCCTTCCCCCGAGGGAGCCCTTGATGGCCGACGGTCCCCCCGCGTTCTTCGGCTCGCCGCTCTTCGCGCCCGCGATGCGGGTCGTCACCCGGATCCATGTGGCGGTCTTCCGGGCCACGGGAGGCCGGGTCGGCGGCCGGTTCCGGTTCGGCAGCGCCTTCCCGCACGGCGTGCCCGTCTGCCTGCTCACCACACGAGGCCGCAAGTCCGGCAAGGCCCGCACCTGCGCGCTGATCTACCTTCCCGACGGCGACCGCGTCGTGCTGGTCGCGTCGCGCGGCGGGACGCCCCGCAGCCCGCAGTGGTACTTCAACGTGCTGTCCCAGCCCCGCGTCCTGGTGCGGACGCGCGGACGGGCGCGGCGGATGCTGGCGTACGAGGCCGAAGGGGACGAACGCGACGCGCTCTGGGAGCGGCTGGTGGCCCTCTACCCCGAGTACGCCGCCTACCAGTCGTGGACGGACCGGCGCATCCCCGTCGTCGTCTGCGAGCCCCCGCTCGGCGTCTAGCGTTCGACGGAGGCGGGCAGCGCGCTCTCGTCGAGGGCGCCGCAGTCCACGGCGCGCTGGAGGCGGTCCGTCAGGGCCTTGATGGTGGCGGGCTCGTCCAGGACGCCGTTGGGCTTGCCCGCCGCCTGCTCGTGCCAGGCCCGGACGCGGCCGATGACCTCGTCGACGCCGGACAGGTGGTAGGCGTAGACGACGGCGTAGCGGCTGGGCAGGTGCGCCGGATGCATGTCCCAGCCCTGCCAGAAGCCGTGCAGCATGGAGTGCCGGACGTGGGCCGCGTGCACCGCCCAGGTGTGGTTGACCTCATCCGCGCCGTCGTTGCGGGGGACCACGTTGGTCGAGCCGTCCGACAGGCGCACGCCCGAACCCGCCAAGGCGACCTGCATGACGTGCCGGGCGAAGTCGCAGGCGGGATGGTCGAGCCGCTGCTGCTCGGGCGGCAGGCCGAGGGCGGCGGTGTAGTCGAACACGCCGAAGTGCGCGGCGGTCAGCCGGCCCGCGGCGGCGTCGGCGATCCCGCGCAGCCCGATCCGGCCCTCCTCGTCGAAGATCGCCTCGGGGGTCTCCACCTGGATCTCGAACCGCAGGATCCCGCCGGGCAGGCCCAGCGCGCCCTCCAGCCGGTCCAGGTAGTCGACGAACACCCGGACGTGCTCGGCCGCGACCACCTTCGGGAAGGTGATGGTGAACCCGCCCGGCAGCCGCCCCAGCCGGTCGCGCAGCGCGGTGAGGAACCCGTCGAGGGTGCGCATGGACCGCTCGTGCGCGCCGTCGGCGAACGACTTCACCCGCAGCCCCCAGTAGTGGGGCAGCCCCTTGACCTGGTACGCGGCGGCGACGGCCTCCACCACCTGGGCGATGTGGGCGTCCTCCTCCTCGTCGGAGCGGACCCCGTAGCCGTCCTCGAAGTCGATCCGCACGTCCTCGACCGGCTCGGCCACCAGCTTGGCCGCCACCCGCTCCCGCACCGGACCGGCCAGCTCGGGATCGAGGCCGAACGCGGTGCCGAACGAGCCGGCGCCCGGCGTGTGGGTGTTGAGCAGCCGCAGCGCCTCGGCGCCGAAGTCGGCGGGCGTGGTGCGGGAGAAGCGGTCGGCGGGCACGTAGACGGTGTGCACCGGCTGCCGCCCGGTGGCGGGCCCCGGGAACCGCGTGGCGTGAGCGTCGCGGATCGCCGCGATCCGCGCGGACAGGTCGTCGAGCGAGGGGACGCTGAAGTTCACTCCGCCATGATCCCCCAAGATCCCGTGTGGTGGGCACCCGGCCGGAGATGGATCACGTCGATTCCGGTGGCGAACGCGTTGGGCGGGCACGTCATCGGCTCGGCGCCCAGCCCGCGGCGGCGCCGGTCGCCGGGGGCGGCGTCGGCGGTGACCACTTCCAGCCACGGATGGGCCGCGTCCGCCCACAGCGCCGTGGTGCGCCCGCCGCCGGTCAGCCGCACCCACGCGCGCCCGGCGGCGTCCCTGCGCAGCCCGGTGAAGGCGTTGTCGATGACCTGGCCGCCGAGCTTGCGGCCGTTCCGCAGGTCGTACGGGGTGCCGGAGACGTCCACCGCGGGACCGGACGGGATCAGCCGCTCGTCCACCGGCAGCCACCGGTCGGCGGTGACCGTCACGGCGCAGTCGTCGATCGGCTCGCCGACGGTGAGGTAGGGGTGCGCGCCGTGCCCGTACGGGGCGGTGCGCGTGCCCACGTTGCGGGCCGACAGCCGCACGGTCAGGCCCCGCTCCGCGTCCAGCGCGTAGTCGGCCTCCAGGTCGAGGCGGAACGGGTAGCCCGCCCGCCCCATCAGCCTGTGCGCCAGCCGTACGCGATGAGGCTCGCGCTCCACCAGCGTCCAAGGGGACGAGCGCACGAGGCCGTGGATGGCGCACTCGTTCTTCGGCTCGGACAGGTCGAGCTGGTGGATGCGCCCGTCGTAGGCGTACCGGCCCCGGTCGATCCGGTTCGGCCAGGGGATCAGCAACTGCCCGAACGACACCTGGATCGGCTCGTCGGCGTCGAAGGACAGCACCAGCGGCAGCCCGTCGCGCTCCAGCTCCCGCAGGCCGGCGCCGGCCTCGGTGACGACGGCCCGGTACGGCCCGGCGGCGATGACGTGCTGGACGCCGCTGATCGGCTCACCGTCGATCGACTCGGTCATGGCCCGAAGGTACCCAAGCCGGCCGCGGAGTCAGGGCAGTTCGGCCAAGGCGTGCAGCGCGTCCTGGAACACGGTGGCGGGCGGCGACACCAGGCCCGCGCCGACCTGGCCGACGCCGGCCTCGCGGCCCGCGATCCCGGTGTCGATGACCGGCAGGATCCCGGTCCGGACCACCTTGGTCACGTCGATCCCGCAGGGCGTGCCGCGGAACGACAGCAGCGGGATCTGCAGCGCCGGGTGCTCGGCCAGCGTGATCTCGTACATCCGCTGGGTGGCGGCCAGCGCGTCGGGCACCTCGCCGCCGACGAAGCGGACGATGGCGGGCGCCGCGGCCAGCGCGAACCCGCCCACCCCGGCGGTCTCGGTGATCGCCGAGTCGCCGATGTCGGGGTTGGCGTCGTCCGGCCCGTACGCGCCGAGGTAGAGCCCGTCGGGCACCCCGGCGGGCCCGGTGAACCAGCGGTCGCCCGTCCCGGACACCTGGATGCCGAAGTCGGTGCCGTTGCGGGCCATCGCCACCACCAGGCTCGACCCCGGCACCCCGCGGGCGGCGTCGGCGGCGGCCTTGGCCGCGGCCATCGCCGGGTTCAGGAAGAAGTGGTCGTTGCCGCCGGCGAAGCGCAGCGCCTCGGCCACCTGGTCGCGCGGCGCGTCCGCCTCGGCCATGCCGGGTGCCAGCTCGCGCAGGAACAGTGAGGTCGCGGCCCGGTTCCGGTTGTGCAGCTCGTCGCCCATCTGGAGCGCCTGCGCCATGATCGACAGCAGGTCGAGCGGGCCGTGCCGCCGCACCGCCTTCCGCAGGACGGGTCCCAGCACGTCCGACATCCACCGCAGCCGCTCGATCACCTCCGGGCCGTACGCGCCGTACCGGAGCACCTTGCCGAGCCCCTCGTTGAGCGAGCAGTACGCGGTGCCGCCGTGCTCGGCGTCCTCCACCACCAGCATCCACATGGACGGGCTCACCACGCCCGCCATCGGGCCCACCGCCCCGTGGTGGTGGCACGGGTCGAGCGTCGCCGCGCCCTTCTCCAGCAGTTCCCGGGCCTTCTCGGGCGTGTCGGCCAGCCCTTCCAGCAGCATCGCCCCGATCAGCGCGCCGCGCATGGGACCGGACGCGCGCTCCCACTCCAGCGGAGGGCCCGCGTGCAGGAACGTGCCGCTCTCCAAGCCCAGCACCTCGCCCGCGGGACGCACGTCCACCAGGTGGGGGCGCGCGCTGAGCATCCGGCCGACCGCGCGCTCGTTCGCCTCGATGAATCCGGGCCGTCCCATCACCGCGACCAGGGCGTCCTCGGTGCCCTCGGGCGGCGGGCGCCAGTCCACGGCCTCGACCGGCACCGCCTGGGCCTCCAGCGCCTCGGCCAGCACCCCCACGCCGGCCGTCACCACCCTCGGCTCGCGGGCCAGCAGCCCGCCCAGCCGGGACCGGGAGTCATCCATCGGCGCCCCTCCCTTCGCCGGCGCGGAGCCCGGCCGCGTACCGCGCGGCCTCGGCGTTGGACGCGAAGACCGACGCGCCGGCCGCCCGCAGCGCCTCCGCCTGCCCGTCCCTGCCCTGCGGGTCGGCGGGCGTGCCGCACAGCGACACCACCACGGCCAGGTCGTCGCGCCGCTCCAGGGCCGCGGCGATCGCCGGGGCCAGCGACGCCGCGGGGTCGGGGTCGGCCCCGTACCCCAGGACGACGTCGAGCAGCAGCACCCCGCACGCGGGGTCGGCGGCCTGCTTCGCGATCGCCTCCAGCCGCAGCGTCGGGTCGATCATCGGGTGGGCGCGGCCCCGGGTGTAGGCGTCGTCGCCGTAGTCGATCAGCTCGTGGCCCCGTGCCGTCCTGCCGCCCGTCCTGCCGCTTCGCGCGGTGCTCGCGATCGCCTCGGCCTCGTCCCGCAGCGTCCCTCCGGAGAACAGGCCGCGCAGCGCGCCCGTCACCGGGCGCGGCGGGGGAGGGGCCAGCCAGCGCGGCCACTCCGGCACCGGCCTGCCCAGGCGCCTCAGCGCCCGCTCGGTGGCCCTGGTCAGATCGTCCTCCGGACCCGGGAACGCGAACACCACCGGGGTGCCGAGCCTGCGCGCCGCCTCCGCGACGAGATCGGCCACCTGCGGCGCGGGCGGCTTGGACACCAGGACGATCAGCTCGGTGCCGGGGTCGGCGTCCAGCGCCGCCAGCGCGGCCAGCGACGACCGGCCGCTGACCTCCAGCGACAGGTCCCGGCCCCCGACGCCCAGCGCGTGCCCGACGCCGACGCCCGCCGCGTCCAGCAGGCACATCACCTGCTGCGCGCCGGTGCCCGACGCCGCCACCAGGCCGACCGGACCGGGACGGACGGCGTTGGCGAAGCCCAGGCCCGCGCCGCCGACGAGCGCGGTGCCGCAGTCCGGGCCCATCACGATCAGCCCGTGCCTGGCCGCCGCGTCCTTGAGCGCGATCTCCTGCTCCAGCGGCACGTTGTCGCTGAAGACCATCACGTTGAGCCCGGCCGCGAGGGCGTCCATGGCCTCGGGGAACACGTACGGGCCCGGCACCGACACCAGCGCGATCCCCGCGCCGGCGCGCCGCGCCGCCGCGCCGGTCGTGCGCGCCGGCGGGAGCGTTCCCGGCACCACCCCAGAACGGTTCCCCGCGGGCCCGGCGCCCGCCGAGGCCAGCAGGTCGTCCAGGGCGCGGCGGGCGGCGTCCAGCGCCTCGCCGTCCGCGCTGACCGCCACCACCAGATCGGCGGGTCCCGCGTCCCCGGGCGCCTCGAAACCCATTCTGGCCAGCATCTCCAGGTTCAACTGTGTCCCCATCGCGGCCATCGCGCCGTCCACGCCGGCCAGCTCCCCGACCCGCTGGCTGACCCGCATCAGCGTGACCGAGTCGTGGTACGCCCCCCTCCGCACCTCGACCCATTTCATGGGACCACCCGCCGGGCCGGCGGCACGAGGGTCCGGGTCACGCCGACACCCTGCTGCCCTGGCCGGCCATGGCGGTGTGCGCCAGCACGGCGCGGCAGCCGGCGAGCACGCCCGAGGCCAGGTCGGCGCCCGACGTGTGCCCGGCGGCCAGCAGCCGCCGCACGGCCGGCGCCGCGGGTTCCAGCCCCGCCACCGCGCGCAGCACCGCCGCGACCTCCGCGCCCGCGGCGCCGGACGCCGCGCAATGCAGCAGGGTCGCGGCGAGAGCCGTGGTGCGGGTGCCGGCGTCCGCGGTGACGGCCGCGCCCAGCCAGTCGGCCAGCCACACCGCCCGGCCTCCCGGGCGCGCCGCGCCGCCCAGCAGCCGCAGGGACAGCAGCAGCCCGCAGAGGATGTCGTCGCCGCTGGGCGTCAGCCCCGGCCCGAGACCCACGATCCGCTCGGCCGCCTCGATGGTGCCCGCCAGGTCACCGGCCTCGCACCGGTCGGCCAGCAGCACCGGATCGGGATGGCCGTACAGCCCGCCGCGCGCGGTGCCGCCCGCGTCCGCCAGCGCCGCCTCCAGGGACCGCAGGCCGTGCGCCAGCGTCGCGACCGGCACGGGCCCCAGCGCGGGGGACGGGTCCCACCAGCGCCTCACCTTGGTCTCCAGCCCGTCGATCTCGACGCGGCCCTCGCCCGCCCACGCCTCGGCGCCCTCGCGCACGGCGCGGAACGGGCGCTCGCGGCAGGTGGCGACCACCACGACCGCGTTGGGCAGCCGGACGGCGTCGGAGGTGACCACGGCCACCACCCGCGGCTCGGTCCCTGTGCGCGACTCCAGGTAGACCGCCGAGGGGAACACCGCGATCACGCGGGCGGGGCGGCGCGGCGCGTCCAGCACCGGGCGCAGCGCGAGGCTCGCGGCGCCCGCGGCCGGCGGCCTGCGGCCCGGCTGCGGGGCGAGCGGGATCGGGTCTCGCACGAGAGCGGTCACGGGGTCCTCCCGAGGCCGGTGTCGTCGTCCTTGCCGGCCGGCCTCTCTAGCCGCGACCGTAAGGCCCTGCACACGGCGTCTCGTATGGAGAAAACTGCCAAGCCTGGTTGTCATCCTTCGTCTTTGTTGTCAGTGTTGATCGAGCAGCGGTAGCGATCACGCCCGTCGGGGCGATGTCAGCACCAAGGAGCGAGGTGACCGTTCCCGTGAGTCAGCAGCGACTGCCCGCCGCGGGATGGCGGCCTTTCGAGCGTCCTCGCCTTCCCCCCTTCCCACGGTTCGTCCCTCGTCCCCGCTCACCGCGCAGAGGCGTGTCCGACCACGCGTCCGACCACGCGTGCGATCACACCATGGGCCGGGACGGCACCCCGGCCCAGCGGACCGGACCCCACCAGGGCCCCGCCCGCGCACGCCGGCGGCCGGAGAACCCGCCGCCGGAGCCGACCCAGTTGGGAGTCATCTGATGCCAGTCCCCGTGGACCCGGGCCCACCGGCCCTGCGACTCGCCAGTACGGGAACCCTCACCTACGGGCTGCCGGTCGGGGAGGTCCTGGGCGTCTCCACCCTCAAGGGCGCCAGGCTCATCGCCGGCCGCAGCGGCCTCGGCCGCATCGTGCAGCGGCTCAACGTCATGGAGGTCCCCGACATCCTGGCGTGGGTCAAGCCGAACGAACTGCTGCTGACCACCGGCTACCCGCTGCGCAACACCCCGCAGTCCCTGGACAACCTGGTCGCCGACCTCGACGAGCGCGGCCTGGCCGCGCTCGGCGTCAAGCTCGGCCGCTACCTGGACTCGCTGCCCGCCGAGATGATCGAGCAGGCGGACCGCCGCGGCTTCCCGCTGATCCTGCTGCCCGACGACGTCGGCTTCGACGACATCCTCAACCAGGTGCTCACCGACATCCTCAACCGGCAGGCCGCGGTGCTGGCCCGCACCGAGGAGGTGCACCGGGCGCTGCTGCAGATCGTCCTGTGCGGCGGCGGGCTGCAGGAGGTCGTCGACGAGGTCGCCGGTTTACTGGAGGTCGCGGTCGTCGCGCTGGACGGGGAGCAGCGCGTGCTGGCCGGTTCCGGCCCCGAGGAGCAGATCCAGGCCATGCGCGCGCTGGGCCGCGGCCCGTCCCGTGACGGCGACCACCTGGTGGTGCCCGTCGTCGCCGGCGGGTTCGACCACGGCAGGATCGTCGCCTACAGCCCGAGCGGGACGCTGCGCGAGGCCGACCAGACGATCCTGGAGCGCGCCGCCACCGTCGCGGCGCTCGTGGTGACCAAGCAGCAGGCGGTCGCGGCGGTCGAGAGCAAGTACCGCGCCGACTTCCTGCGCGACATCCTGTCGGGACGGGCGGGCGACGACGACCGGGTGGTGGCGCACTGCGCCGGGTTCGGCTGGGATCTGGACCGCCCCATGATGGTGCTGGTCGCCGAGCTGGACGGACGTCCGCGCGGGTCCGACGGCCCGCGCGAGGCCGACCGCGCCCGCGACGGGGCGCGGGGCGAGCAGGGGCGCGACCCGATGCGCGGGGAGGCGGGCCGCGGCGCCGAGGAACGCTCCGCGCAGGAACGGCTCGCCGCCGCGTGGACCACGGCGGTGCGCCGGTACGACCGGGGCGCGGCGGTGGCCAGCTTCGCGCACGAGGTCGTCGCCGTCGTGGGCGCGGACGGGGACGACGCGGCCGCCCTCTCCGGCGGCCCCGTCCAGTCGATCGTCAAGGAGGCCGCCGCGGTGTTCTCCGAGCACCGCCGCACCTTCTCCACCGGCATCAGCCGTACCGTGCGCTCGCCCGCCGCCCTGCCCGAGGCGTACGAGCAGGCGGTCAAGGCGGTGCGGGTCGGGCGGCAGCTCCACGGCGCGGGCGCCCGCGCCCACTTCGACCAGCTCGGCGTCTACCGCCTGCTCAGCCTGGTCTCCGACGCCGGTGAGCTGCACGCGTTCGTCCGCGAGACGCTGGGCGAGCTGGCCTCCGACGACGAGCCGGAACTGGTGGACCTGCGCCGCACGCTGCAGGTGCTGCTGGAGACCAACCTCAACGTCGCCGAGACGGCCCGCAGACTGCACTTCCACTACAACACCCTGCGGTACCGCATCGGGAAGCTGGAACGGATGCTCGGCCCGTTCACCGAGGACGCCCACCTTCGCCTCAACCTGACCCTCGCGCTGCACGTGCTGCGCATGCGCGGCATCTGACGGCGAGGCGTTACACCGGCGACCGCACATCGTCTCCCAACGCAGGGGAGGTGCTTTGGCAAAACTCGCCGATGCCTGCTGACCTGGGTCGCCTTAGGTTGCGCGCAAAGCCGTGCCAGGGCCGACCGGAACCCGGCACGGCGCGGGCACTCCTGGGGAGGGGCACGGATGGCCAACGGGCTGAGGTTCGGCTGGAAGGTGCACGGCGACGGGAAGACACCGCCCCCCGGGGAGGTCGTCGCACCCGACGAACGGCTGTCCTGGCCGCGCACGGCGGGCATCGGCGCCCAGCACGTGGTCGCGATGTTCGGCGCGACGTTCGTGTTCCCGCTCGTCATGGGGCTGGACCCGAACCTCGCGGTGATGATGTCCGGCGTCGCCACCATCCTGTTCCTGCTGATCGTCCAGGGGAGGGTGCCCAGCTACCTGGGGACCAGCGCCTCGTTCGTCGGCGGGGTGTTCGCGATCCGCGCCGGGGTCGACAGCGCGCAGACCGACGCCTGGGTGACCGGCGCGATCCTGGTCGCCGGCGCGGTGCTGGCGCTGTGCGGCGTGCTGATCCACGTGCTGGGCGTCCGGGTCATCCACCAGGTGTTCCCGCCCGTGGTGACGGGCGCCGTGGTCATGCTGATCGGGTTCGGGCTGGCGTTCGTGGTCGCCGACACCTACTGGCCGCAGGACCACTGGGTCGCCCTGGTCACCATGGTGTTCGTCTTCCTGGTCATGGTGGTGTTCCGCGGGTTCATCGGCCGGATCGCCATCCTGCTGGGACTGGTGTTCGGGTTCGTGCTGTCGTGGATCCTCGACCTCACGGTCGGGCAGGTCACCTCGGTGCTGCCCGGCCAGAACCTGCGCGACGCGGCCGGGCAGGCGTGCCAGCCCGAGGGCCCGTACTGCGTGGCCACCGCGTTCGCGCACGACCGGGTGAGCTTCGCCGGTGTGGAGAGCGCCGACTGGTTCGGGTTCCCCTCCACGCACGCCCCCGACTTCAAGCTGTCGGCGATCCTGCTGGTGCTGCCCGCCGTGATCGCGCTGATCGCGGAGAACGCGGGGCACGTCAAGGCGGTCGGCGAGATCACCCGCACCGACCTGGACCCGATGATCGGCCGCACCATCGTCGCCGACGGCGTCGGCACCATGGTGACCAGCTCCGTCGGAGGCTCGCCCACCACCACCTACGCCGAGAACATCGGCGTCATGGCCGCCACCCGCATCTACTCCACCGCCGCGTACTACATCGCCGCGGTGATCGCGATCCTGTTCGGCCTGTGCCCGAAGTTCGGCGCGCTGGTCGCCGCGACCCCCGGCGGCGTGCTGGGCGGCGTCACGGTGATCCTGTACGGGATGATCGGGCTGCTCGGCGCCAAGATCTGGATCGAGAACCGGGTGGACTTCGCCGACCCGGTCAACATGGTCCCGGCCGGCGCGGGCATCATCCTGGCCGTGGGACCGGTGGTGCACCAGATCAACGAGGACTTCACGCTGGAGGGCATCGCGCTCGGCACCATCGTGGTCCTGGCCGGCTACCACCTGCTCCGGCAGATCTCCGACCGGATCTCCGGGGTCGTGCCCCCGGAGGCGGCCGCCCCGCTCGATCCGTCGGGGACCGCGGCGCCCGAGGCCGGGGGAGGCGACGCCCGGCCGTGAAGCCGCCGCCGTTCGACTACCGCGCGCCGTGCACGACCCAGGAGGCCCTGGACGCGCTCGCCGGCGGCGGCGCCAAGGTCCTCGCGGGCGGGCAGAGCCTCATCCCGCTGCTGAACATGCGCCTGGCCGCGCCCGCCCGGCTCGTCGACATCAACGGCGTGGCCGGTCTGGACACCGTGGAGGTCACCGGCGAGGGCGTGCGGGTCGGCGCCCTCGCCCGGCACGCGCGGGTGGAGCGGGACGAGCGGGCCGCCGCCGTCCAGCCGCTGATCGGGCAGGCGCTGCGGCACGTCGCCCACCCCGTCATCCGCAACCGCGGCACGGTCGTGGGCAGCCTCGCGCACGCCGACCCGGCCGCCGAGCTGCCCGCGGTCCTGGCCGTCCTCGGCGGCACGGTCGAGGTCGCCTCGGCCGGGGGCCGCCGCGCCGTCGCCGCCGCCGACCTGTTCACCGGGCCGCTGGAGTCGTGCCTGGACGAGGACGAGCTGGCCCTGTCGGCGTTCTTCCCCGCCGCGCCCCGGCTCACCGGCACCGCGTTCGCCGAGACGGCCAGGCGGCACGGCGACTACGCCCTGGCGGGCGTCGCGGCCGTGGTCGCGCTGGACGACGACCTGCGCGTGACCTCGGCCCGCGCCGGATACCTCGGCGTCGCGGGCGTCCCGCTCGTCCTGGACCTGTCCGAGCCCGCGGAGTCGGCGGCGCGCACCGGCGACTGGTCCGCCGTCGCCGCGTACGCCCGCGAGCGCCTCGACCCCGACGGCGACATCCACGCCGGCGCCGGGTACCGCCGCCATCTGGCGGGCGTGCTCACCGAACGCGCCCTGCGCGCCGCGGCCCGCGACGCCGTCCAACGGGAGGCACGATGACCGAGGAGACCTTCGAGATCGCGCTGACCGTCAACGGCGTGCACCGGACGGCGCGGGCCCCCGCGCGCCGGCTGCTGTCGGACCTGCTGCGCCACGACCTGAGGCTGACCGGCACGCATGTCGGCTGCGAGCACGGCGTGTGCGGCTGTTGTACGGTCCTGATGGACGGCGAGCCGGTGCGGTCGTGCCTGATGTTCGCCGTGACCGCCTCCGGCCACGAGATCACCACCGTCGAGGGCCTGGCCGGGCCGGACGGGACGCTCTCACCCGTCCAGCGCGCCTTCCACGAATGCCACGCCCTGCAATGCGGGTTCTGCACGCCGGGCTTCCTCTGCACGGTCACCGCGCTGCTGCGCGACAATCCCCGCCCGACGGAGGACGAGGTGCTGGAGGGCATCTCGGGCAACCTGTGCCGCTGCACCGGCTACCAGAACATCGTCAAAGCGGTGCATCGCGCCGCCGACCTGATGGACGAGGAGTCCTGATGGGGTTCGGGGAAGGCGTGGTGCGGCGCGAGGACCCGCGGCTGCTCACCGGCCAGGGACGGTACGTGGACGACTTGGGGCACGACGCGCTGGCGGTGGCGTTCGTCCGGTCGCCGCACGCGCACGCGCGCATCGTCGACATCGACGTGACCGAGGCCCTGGACGTCGAGGGCCTGGTCGCCGTCTACACCTGGGAGGACCTTCCGGGTCGGGTGGGGGAGCCGCTGCCGCTCCTCATCCCGCACCCGTCCCTCACCCACGGCCGCACCGGGTACCCGCTCGCGCGGGACGTGGTCCGGCACGTCGGGGAGCCGGTCGCGATGGTGGTCGCGGCGGACCGCTACCTGGCCGAGGACGCCGTCGACCGGATCGCCGTCGAGTACGAGCCGCTGCCCCCCGTCGTCGGGATCGAGGCCGCCGACCGCGCCGACCGTCTCGTCCACGACGACGTCCCCGGCAATCTCGGCGGCGTCCTGCTCCAGGAGACCGGGGACGTGGACGCGGCCATCGCGGCGGCCCCGCACGTGCTGGAGTTCCGTCTCGACATCGAGCGCAGCGCGTCCATGCCCCTGGAGGGACGCGGCGTGTACGCGCGCTGGGACGCCGACGACGAGACGCTGCGGGTCTACAGCTCCACGCAGGCGTCCACCAGCGTGCGCGCCGCGATCGCCGCCAAGCTCGACCTCGCGCCGCGACAGGTCGAGGTGATCGCCCCCGATGTCGGCGGCGGCTTCGGCGTCAAGATCGTCCACCCGTGGCCGGAGGAGGTGCTGGTGCCGTGGGCGGCGCGGCTGCTCGGCCGCGAGGTGAAGTGGGCCGAGGACCGGCGCGAGCACTTCGTGGCGTCCGCGCACGAGCGCGGGCAGCTCCAGCGGGTGCGGGTCGGCTTCGACGACGAGGGCCGGGTGCTCGGCCTGGACGTGCGGATCCTGCACGACCACGGCGCCTACACCCCGTACGGGATCATCATCCCGATCGTCACGTCCACCCAGTTGCTCGGCCCGTACAAGATCGGCGCGTACCGGGCCGAGGTGCGCAGCCTCTACACCAACACGCTGATCGTCACCCCGTACCGGGGCGCGGGCCGCCCGCAGGGCGTGTTCTGCATGGAGCGCACCATGGACCGCATCGCCGACCATCTGGGACGCGACCGGGCGGAGGTGCGCGAGGCCAACCTGATCCAGCCCGGCGAGTTCCCCTACGACCAGGGGCTCACGTTCCAGGACGGCCGCCCGCTGGTCTACGACTCGGGGAACTACCCGGAGCTGCTGCGCAAGCTCAAGGAGCTGATCGGCTGGGACGGGTTCGAGGAGGAGCGCGCCTCGGCCGCCGCGTCCGGCCGCCGGCTCGGCATCGGCATCGGCTGCTATGTGGAGGGCACCGGCGTCGGCCCCTACGAGGGCGGCCACGTCGAGATCGACTCCTCCGGACGGGTGCACGTCTCCACCGGTCTCACCTCGCAGGGGCAGGGCCACCAGACGGTGTTCGCGCAGATCGCCGCGTCCGAGCTGGGCGTGCCGATCGAGGACGTGCGGGTCACCACCGGCGACACCCGGCGGTTCGGGTACGCGGTCGGCACGTTCGCGTCCCGCGCCGCCGTGATGAGCGGCAACGCGATCGCGCTGGCCTGCCGCAAGGTGCGGGAGAAGGCGCTGCGGATCGCGGGCGAGGCGCTGGAGGCCGACCCCGCGGACCTGGAGATCACCGACGGCGTGGTGCATGTGCGCGGGGACCGGTCGTCGGCCGTTCCGCTGCGCACCGTCGCCGTGCTGTCCAACCCGCTGCGGTACGCGTTCGACGAGGAGGCTGGGCGCGCCACCCAGTTCGCCACGGCCGCGTCACCGGACCGGCCGCCCGTGGCGCCCGGCGAGGAGCCCGGACTGGAGGGGCGCGGCTACTACTCGCCCGTCCGCTCGACGTTCGCGTCCGGGGCGCACGCCGCGGTCGTCGAGGTCGATCCCGACACCGCCGAGGTCGCGATCCTGCGGTACGCGGTCGTGCACGACTGCGGCCGGCTCATCAACCCGATGGTCGTCGAGGGGCAGATCCACGGGGGAGTGGCGCAGGGCATCGCGGGCGCCCTGTACGAGCGGATGGCCTACGACGAGTCGGGTCAGCTGCTCAACGCCTCGTTCATGGACTTCCTCATGCCGTACGCGACGGAGATCCCGCGCATCCGGACCGGCCATCTGGAGACGCCGTCGCCGCTCAACCCGCTCGGCATCAAGGGCGCGGGCGAGGCGGGCGTCATCCCGGTGTCGGCCGTGATCGCCTCGGCCGTCGAGGACGCGGAGGGCCTGCGCGTCACGTCCATGCCGATGTCGCCGGACGACCTGTTCGAGCTGCGGCTGCGGGCCCGCGACGACGCGTCCCTGCACACGGCGAGGGCCTCGCGGGCGGCCGCGCGCTGACCTCCGCCTTCGCCTCTACTCGGCCTTGCCGGGGGAGGCGGGCTGGTCGGGCGCGTTGCCGCCCAGCGACTTGGGCAGGTAGTTCTCGACCGCGGCGGGACGGAAACCCTGCTGCCTGATCCAGGTGAGGATCATCTGGAACTGCTGCGCGAGTCCCTTGCGGTAGTGCATCAGCACGATGTCGCCGGGCCGGAAGCCCGTGCCGCCGTCGCCCCGCGCGAACCCGTTGAAGCCCACGCCGGGACCGGACGTGCCGTTGTAGAACTCCGCCGACCACAGCAGGATCGACTTGATCCCGCATGCCTTGGCCATCTGCCGCGTGGTCTGGTTGAAGCTCCCGAACGGCGGCCGGAAGATCTGCGGGCGCCGCCCGTACTGCTTGGCGATGGTGTCGGACGCCTCGCAGATCTCCTGCCTCTGCTTCTCCGGCGTCTGGATCGCCATGTTCAGATGGTTGACCGTGTGGTTCTCCATCCGCGACCCGGCGTTGCGCAACGCCCAGAAGTACTGCCCCTGCCCCTTCACGTAGGTCGAGGTCAGGAACGTCAGGATCGGCACCCGGTGCTTGCGGACCAGGTTCACGAACTCGGGGTCGTACTCGTAGCCGTCGTCGATGGTCAGGAAGACCACCTTGTCCTGGGTGGTGATCCGGCGGATCACCGGGGGCAGCCCGTCCGGCGCGGCCTTCGGCGGCGTCCACGAGCCCGCCTTCGGCATCGCCCAGCGCTGGTCCGCCAGCACCGTGGCGAGCTGGGTGCGCATGGAGGGGCCCTCGTCGGCGGCCTGTGCCCGCAACGTCGGCCAGGTTCCGGCCGCCACCCCGATCACGCCCGCCACCACCGAGGCCACCACGGGCAAAGTCCCTCGCATCAGCCGCCTTCTCCGTCCACCTCATCAAGGGCGTCGCATCGGATGACGCGCGGAAGCGACGCGGAGTTCGCCTTGATCACGCGATCCGTGCGAGGACATTCTTCACCTATAGGGACCGGACAGGGCGTATCTGACCAACACCGGGCGTGTACCTGGCACATGTTGCCGTACGGCGCGCGGTCCAGGCTTCTCTAGAGTCGCATCATGACCGATGCGAAGCGAGGGCATGATGCTGTTTCTAGGCGGGGGGTGTGGGGGGTCGTCCCCCCACAGTGATGGAGCATGAAGGTCACCGGCAGTGCCACCATCGCCGCGCCGCCGCCGCGCGTGTGGGACGCGTTGCAGGATCCGGCCGTCCTGGCCCGGACCATCCCCGGCTGCCACTCCCTGGAGGCCACCGGCCGGGACGCCTACAGGATGACGGTCTCGGCCGGAGTCGCGTCCATCAAAGGAACCTATGTAGGAAGTGTCGAGCTGGCCGAGCCCGACCCGCCGCGCTCGTTCGTGCTGCGCGCGCGGGGACGGGGCGCGCCCGGAACGGTCGACGCGACCGTCCGCGTCCGGCTGTCGGCGGCCGAGGACGGCACCCGCGTGGACTACGACGCCGACGCCGTCGTGGGCGGGATGATCGGCGGGGTCGGGCAGCGGATGCTCGGCTCGGTCGCCCGCAAGACCGCGGGGGAGTTCTTCGCCGCGGTCGAGCGGTCGCTGACCGCCGCCGGGATGATCGCCGAGGAGGCCGGCGCCGAGATCGTCCGCATGCCCGCGCGTGCGCGGGCCGGAGGCGGGGAGGCGCCGCCGATCGGCGAGCCGGTGGAGCCGCCGCGGCCGGGCGCCGTCTACATGGGGGAGCCTCGGGCCGCGCGTCCCGTCCCCACGCTGTCCGCGTTCGCCTCAGGCGGCGCGGTGGCGCTGGCGGGCGTCGTCATCGGGTACGTCCTAGGGCGACGCTCGACGCTCAGGAAGGCAGCGAGACCATGAGGCCCTTCACCGCGGCCGCCGTCCAACTGGCGCCCGTACCCGGACCGCTCACCGCCCGTTCCGTCCAGGACAACATCGGCAAGGCCACGGCCTGGACGCGCCGCTGCGCCGAGAGCACCGGCGCCGAGCTGATCGTCCTGCCCGAGACGTGCACGACGGGGTTCGACCCGGGCATGGGCGCCGAGGACCTGTGGAGCCTGGTCTCGGACGTCCCCGGCCCGGTCACCGAACCGTTCCAGGACACCGCGCGCGACCTCGGCGTGCACCTGTGCCTCGGCACCTACGAACGTGGGCCCGACCCCGGGACCGTCTACAACTCGGCCGTCCTCATCGGCCCGGACGGCGGCGTGCTCGGCGTCTACCGCAAGACCCACCCGTTCCGCGTCGAGGACGTCCGCCGCGGCGGCTGGACCACGCCCGGCTCCGAGGTCTGCGTCGCCGACACCGACCTCGGCCGGATCGGCATGGCGATCTGCTTCGACGGCGACTTCCCCGAGCTGTGGCGCATCCAGGCGGTGCGGGGCGCCGAGCTGATCTGCCGGCCCTCGGCGCTGCTGCGCTCGGCCGACATCTGGGAGCTGACCTGCCGCGCCCGCGCCTACGACGAGCACGTGTACGTCGTCGGCGCCAACGCGGTCGGCGCCGACCCCGCCGGGACGCTGTACTTCGGCAACTCCCTGATCGTGACGCCGGTGGCCGAGGTCGTGGCGCGCGCCGCCAGCCACGAGGGCTGGGCCGCCGCCCGCCTGGACCCCGGCACCGCGATGGGGTCGCTGACGCCGGGCTCGTCCGTCCCGCACGGGTTCGACCATCTCGCCGAGCGCAACCTGGCGCTGTACGAGAAGCACGCCTCCGACCTGGTGGCCCCGGCGGAGACCGCGTTCCCGCACGGCGGGCCGCCGGGGCGGGTGAACGGCGCTAGCTGACCGCGACCAGGTCCACCACGAAGATCAGCGTCTCGTTGGGCTTGATCGCCGGGCTGGGGCTGCGGCTGCCGTAGGCCAGGTGCGGCGGGATGACCAGCTTGCGGCGCCCGCCGACCTTCATGCCCTGGATGCCCATGTCCCAGCCCTTGATCACGTGGCCGGAGCCCAGCTCGAAGTCGAGCGTGGCGCCACGGTTCCAGGACGCGTCGAACTCCTCGCCCGTGGAGAACGCGACCCCCACGTATTGCATCGACACCTTCGAGCCCTTGACCGCCTCGGGCCCGTCGCCCTCGGTGATGTCGGTGATGTCGAGATAGCGGGGCGGCTCCCCCTCGGGGAAGTCGATCTCGGGCCGTTCAAGCGCCATCGGCGGGCTCCAGCGGTGTCGTCGGGATCTGCGAAAGGAGTCCGCCCAGCCTAGTGGGCCGCGCGAGTCGCCAAAGAACGACCCGCTGATTGGCAGATTGCGACGGTTCGCGCCGCGGGAGGCGTCCGGTAGACCTCAGGTCATGGCACGGAGGCTGAGGCTCGGCATCGACACCGGCGGGACGTTCACCGACGTCGTGGCGCTGGACGAGGACACCGGTGAGATCGTCACCACCAAGACCCCCTCCACCCCGTCCGACCCGGCCGAGGGCTTCCTGGCCGCCGTGCGGAAGGTGCTGGCCGCGCACGCGGCGGGGCCGGGCGGAGGCGGCGCCGACGTGACCGCGCTGTCGCACGGCACCACGGTCGCGACCAACACGCTCCTGGAGGACCGGATCGACGACCTCGGGTTCATCACGACCGAGGGGTTCCGGTACGTGCTGGAGATCGCCCGGCAGAGCGTCCCCGACGGCTACGGCAACTCCTACTTCTGGGTCAAGCCGCCGCGGATCGTCCCCGTCCACCGGGTGCGCGAGGTCGGCGGGCGGCTCGACCACACCGGCGCGGAGCTGCGCCCGTTCGACGAGGCGGGCGCGGTCGCGGCGGCGCGCTGGTTCCGGGAGCAGGGGATCGGCGCGATCGGCGTGTGCTTCCTGCACTCCTACGCCGACCCGTCCCACGAACTGGCGATGCGCGAGGTGCTGCGGCGCGAGCACCCGGACGCGGTGGTGTCGCTGTCGTGCGAGGTGCTGCGCGAGTACCGGGAGTACGAGCGCTCGGTCACGACCCTGGTGGACGCGGCGGTCAAACCGGTGATGTCGCGCTACCTGGCGCGGATCGCCGAGCGCGCCCCGGCCCGCCTGCATGTGATGAAGAGCAACGGCGGCGTGCTGTCCGCCGAGGAGGTCGTCCGGCAGCCGATCACCACCGTGCTGTCGGGACCGGCCGCGGGCGCGCTCGGCGCGGCGTTCGTGGCGGCCCGCACCGGGCGCCGCTCGGTGGTCACCCTGGACGGCGGCGGCACCTCCACCGACGTGGCCGTGGTGCTGGACGGCGAGCCCACGCTCACCACCGAGGGGTCGATCGGCCGCCATCCCGTCAAGATCCCGATGATCGACATCGTGACGGTGGGCGCGGGCGGCGGCTCGGTCGCCTGGACGTCCCCCGAGGGCACGATGAAGGTCGGCCCGCGCAGCGCCGGGGCCGACCCCGGCCCGCTCTGCTACGGGCGCGGCGGCGCCGAGCCGACCGTCACCGACGCGCACGCCGTGCTCGGCCGGATCCCGCCGCACCTGCTCGGCGGGGAGATCCCCCTGGACGTGGCCGCCGCGCGCCGTGGCCTGGAGTCCCTCGCCGGGCGGCTCGGCCTGACCCTGGAACGCGCCGCCACCGGCATCCTGGAGATCTCCGTCTGGAACCAGGCCAACGCCATCCGCCAGATCACCGTCAAGCGCGGCCTGGACGTCCGCGACTACCCGCTGGTCGCGTTCGGCGGCTCGGGGCCGCTGCTGGCCTGCCGCCTGCTGGACGTGCTCGGCCTGCCCGCCGCCGTGATCCCGCGCGACCCCGGCAACCTGTCGGCGTTCGGCCTGCTCACCGTGGACGTGAAGAACGACCACGTCCGCACCCGCGTCATGCGCGACACCGAGCTGGACCTGGCCGCCATGGCGGAGATCTTCAAGGGCCTGGAGGCCGAGGCCGCCGCCGCGCTGGACCGCGAGGGCTTCCCCGCGTCCGCGCACCGCTACGTCCGCTCGGTCGACCTGCGCTACTACGGCCAGGCGTTCGAGGTGCGCGTCCCCGCCCCGGCGGGGCCCGTCTCGGAGGAGTTCCGTTCGGACGTGCTGCGCGGCTTCCACGACGCGCACCGGTCCCTGTACGGCTACAGCTACCGCGACGACCCGGACCGGCATCCGGTGGAGTGGGTCAACTTCCGCGTCTCCGGGATCGGCCCCATCCCGCGCCCCCGCCTCCGGGAGCGTCCGCGAGGAGACGGCGGCCCCTCGCTGACCGGCACCCGTCCCGTCCACTTCGGCGAGGGCTGGACGGACACCCCCGTCCACGACCGCGCCCGCCTCGGCCCGGGGGACGTCGTCGAGGGGCCGGCGGTCATCCAGGAATTCGGGTCCACCCTGCCCCTGCACCCCGGCTTCCAGGCCGAGACCGACCCCTACGGCAACCTGGTGGTGACCGCGCGATGACCGATCCCGTGCTGCTGGAGATCGTGGAGGGGACGCTCGCCTCGGTGGAGCGCGAGGTGGAGACGGCCATCGCGCGGACCGCCCGGTCACCCATGATCCGGGACGCGCACGACTTCCGCGCGGGCATCCACGATCGGCGGCTGCGCAAGCTCACCGGCCGCTCGTACTCGGCGCTCGTCCACCCCGTCGCCCGCGACTTCCCGGTGGAGACGATGCGGCCGGGCGACGTGTTCTTCCACAACGACGTGTACCTGTCCGAGGGCGGCATCGGCCACCTGCCGGACCTGTGCGTCACCGTCCCGGTGTTCCATGAGGACGAGGTCGTGGCGTTCGTCCAGGCGTTCGGGCACCACGACGACATCGGCGGCGCCGTGCCCGGGTCGATGCCCGGCCACGCCCGCAGCGCGTTCGAGGAGGGCCTGATGGTGCCCCCGATCAAGCTGTGGGACCGGGGCGTGCCGAACGAGGCGGCGCTGACCATCATGACCCGCAACTCCCGCATGCCCGACTCCCTGGCCGGCGACCTGGACGCCGAGTGCTCCGCCTGCCTGATGGGCGCGCGGAGGCTCGCCGAGCTGTTCGCCCGCTACGGGCGCGCGGCGGTCGAGGAGTGCTTCGACGCGATCATCGACAACACCACCGCGACGTTCCGCCGCGAGCTGCTGTCGAAGATCCCCGACGGGGTGTACGTGTGGGAGGACTACGCCGAGCACGACGGCGTCGACCCGCCCCGCCTGCACACGCAGCGCATCACCCTCACCGTGGACAACGCGGCCGACGTCCCCCTGATCATCGACTTCACCGGGACGTCCCCGCAGGCCAAGGGCCCGATCAACCACGCGGGCGACTACGCCGACGGGGTGTTCCTCAAGAAGTGGCTGGCGCCCATCCTGCGCAACCTGGCCGACACCCCCGAACGCGCGGCCGAGCTGGACGTGAACGAGGGCGTCGTCCCGCTGATCGAGATGCGCTTCCCCGAGAAGGGCACCCTGCTCACCCCTGTCTTCCCGGCGCCCACCAACGCCCGCACGTTCGTCATCCTCCGCCTCCTCGGCGTCCTCGCCGGGGTCCTGGCCAAGGCCACCGGCGGGCGGATGCCGGCCGACCAGGAGACGATCCGCTACACCGGCGTGTACGGCGAGGACGACCGCGGGCCGTACCTCATGCGGGAGGTGCTGGGCGGCGGGTCGGGCGGGCGGCCCTACGCGGACGGCGAGGACACCATCCACATCGTCCCCGACTCGCGGAACATTCCCGCCGAGTTCGCCGAGGCCCGCTGGCCGTTCGTCGTGGAGAGGCTGGGCCTGGCCCAGGACTCGGGCGGGCCGGGGGAGTTCCGCGGCGGTCTCGGCTACGACAAGCACCTGCGGATGCTCCGCGACGCGCACTACATGTCGATCGCCGACCGCTCCATCCTGTCGTGCTGGGGCGTCAACGGAGGCCGCGCGGGCCGTCCGTTCCGCGTGGACGTCGACGGCGAGGAGATGGAGGGCCTGGTCGACGACCAGCCGGTGCGGGCCGGCCAGGTCATCCGCATCCGCACCACGGGTGGCGGCGGCTGGGGCGACCCCCTGAACCGCGACCCGGCCCGGGTCGCCGATGACGTGCGCGACGGCAAGGTGTCGGTCGACGGCGCCCGCGACGACTACGGCGTGGTCATCGACGGCGGCTCCTACGACAAGGACGCCACCGACGCCCTCCGCGAGCGGATGCGGGCCGAACGCGGCGAGCCGCCGTTCTTCGACCGCGGCCCCGGTTACCCGTCCCTCTCGGGCGGCCGCACGTCGGCGGAGGTCGACGGGCGGGAAGGGTGGCCGGAAGGGTGAGGTATATTCGTTGGTATCACCAACATTGGTCCCACCCATGGAGTTGTGATGCGAGGATCCGCGACCCTGACCGACCGCGACGCGATCGTCGACCTGGCCGTGCGCCTGGGCGCCTGGCTGGACGAGCGGGGGTTCGACACCGACGACGGCCGTGCCCTCTATGCCGAGGACGTCCTCGTCCACAGCCCGTCCGGCGTCTACCGGGGACTTGAGGAGGTGCTGGAGCATCTGCGCGAGACCAGCCCGCGGGACCAGCGCACCTTCCACGCCCATTCCGACTTCGCCGTCGCCGTGGACGGCGACGGCGCGACGCTGGCGGCGAACCAGGTCGTGTACTTCTACCGGCCCGGCGGGGAGCTGTTCCAGACCTCCGGTCTGCGTGTCGACTACACCCTGACCCGCACACCGGACGGGTGGCGCCTCGCGACCATGCGAATCTCCCTGCGCTGGCAACGCACCCACGACTGAGGTCCGGCCTTCGCACTAATGTGAGGGCGCCACCGCCGGCATTCCGCCCACCGCCACCGGTCGAGCACAATGGCGCCGTAATGGCCTGGCCGGACGGAAGGGACGCACGATGAACCTGCTCGGCGACGGCCCCGGCGACCAGACCGTGCGGGTCGGGGAGCGCGAGGTGACGCGCGCGGAGCTGATGGAACGGGCCGCCGGGGTCGCCGCGGAGATCGGCGGCGCCCGGTCGGTCGCCGTCCACGCCACCGCGTCCCTGGAGACGGTCGTCGCCGTCGTCGGGGGACTGCTCGCGGGCGTCCCCGTCGTCCCGCTGCCGCCCGACTCGGGACCGGACGAACGCGCGCACATCCTGCGCGACTCAGGGGCGAGCCTGCTCCTGGCCGCGCGCGGCGCGTACCCGCCGGGCGAGGGGGAGCCGCCGCTCGTCCCCGTCGACGACCTGCCGCCGTCGAGTCCCGGCGGCGTGCAGGCGTCAGGGGAGACGACCGCGCTCATCCTCTACACCAGCGGGACGACCGGCGCGCCCAAAGGCGTCCTCATCTCGCAGGCCGCGATCGCCGCGGGACTGGACGCGCTCGCCGACGCCTGGGAGTGGACGCCCGACGACGTTCTCGTGCACGGCCTCCCGCTGTTCCACGTCCACGGGCTGGTGCTGGGGGTGCTGGGCGCGCTGCGCGTGGGCTCGCCGCTCGTCCACACCGGACGGCCCCGGCCGGAGGCGTACGCCGCGGCGGGCGGGTCGCTGTACTTCGGCGTCCCGACCGTGTGGTCCCGCGTCTGCGCCGACCCGGACTCGGCGCGCGCCCTGCGCGGGGCGCGGCTCCTGGTCTCGGGCAGCGCGCCCCTCCCCGTCCCGGTGTTCGAGAAGCTCGCGGACCTCACCGGGCACCGTCCCGTCGAGCGGTACGGGATGACCGAGACCCTGATCACCATCAGCGCCCGCGCGTCCGGCGACCGCCGTCCCGGGCAGGTGGGGCTGCCGCTCGCCGGAGTGGAGACCCGCCTGGCCGCCGAGGACGGCACGCCCGTGCCCGCGGACGGGGAGACGCCCGGCGAGCTGCACGTCCGCGCGCCGATGATGTTCGACGGCTACCTCGACCGTCCCGAGGCGACCGCCGCGTCGTTCACCACCGGCGGCTGGTTCCGCACCGGCGACATCGCGACCATCGGACCGGACGGCTGGCACCGCATCGTCGGGCGGGCGTCCACCGACCTCATCAAGAGCGGCGGCTACCGGATCGGCGCGGGCGAGGTCGAGAACGCCCTGCTGGCCCACCCCGCCGTACGAGAGGCCGCCGTGATCGGCACACCGGACCCGGATCTGGGCGAGCGGGTCACCGCGTACGTGGTCGCCGAAGGCGCCGGGGAGAAGGAGCTCATCGACTTCGTCGCCGAACGCCTCTCGGCACATAAGCGTCCAAGGATCGTTCATTTGGTGGATGCGCTTCCCCGCAACGCCATGGGCAAAGTGGTGAAGGCCCGCCTCAACGGCGGCTAGGAGGGATCGGGGCGATGGACGTTCTCCCGTGCGGCCATGTCGCCCATGCGAGTACCAGCCGGAGGTGCGGGCACCTGCTCGGCCCTGAGGGGCGGGAGCCATCGGACGACGTGGAGTACGTGCGGGTCCTCACCGGGCGCGGCATGGAGTACGACCTGTGCTGCGTCGAGTGCGACAAGACCGAGGCCGGCCCGGAGCTCGTCCAGGTGTGCGAGGGCTGCGCGGAGCGGGTCGACGACGAGGGCAACCTCACCATGCCGCGCGTTGTTCGCGGACGACCGCAGGCTCCACTCCGCCGGCGAGGGCGGCCTGGAGCTGTGGGACCCCTACACCGGCGAGCGCACCGGCACCGTCCCGGGCTTCCACCCCGAACGGCGCCACCCAGGCACAGGCGAACTCGCCGCCGTCCAGGAGGACGAGGTCGTCCGCTGGCGTCCCCGTTAGAACACGGGAGGCGTCTATGCATCAGCCGTCGAGGAGGAAAAGGCGATGGACGTACTTCCTTGCGGGCATGTCGCCCGCGCGAGCCGCGTGCGCCTGTGCCGCCATCTGCTGGGCCCCGACGGACCACCCGACGACATCGAGTACGTGCGGGTCCTCACCGGGCGCGGCATCGAGTACGACCTGTGCTGCCGGACGTGCGACCGCGCCGGCACGGCACCCGAACTCCTGGTGGTCTGCGAGGGTTGCGCGTTCCGGGCCGAGGAGGACGAGACCGGCATGGTCGGCTGGCGGGGACGGCCGGAGATCCGGGAGCGCCCCGAAGGGCACCGGGGCGAACCGGCCCGCCTCCGCCTGCCGCCCGCCCTCCGCCGCCCGCTCGACTGGGCCGCGCTGCCCGGCACGGACGGCGCCGCCTACCTCTTCCTCACCGGACGCCGCGACCTCGTCCGCTTCGACGCCCTCAGCGGCCGGTTCCAGCGTCTCGCCACGGTGAGCGTCCCGGACGACACGGTGGAGAGGCCCGCCCGCCGCGTCGAGATCTCCCTCAGGCTGCGTCCCCACCTGCACGTGTCGCGCAGCGGGCGGTACGCGGCGGTCGTCAACGACCACGGCTCCCGGGGAGCCGTCGTCGATCTCCGGACCGGCCGGACGACCATGACCCTCGACGGCGGCCACTACGGAACCCACATCATGCCCTTCGCGCTCGCCTTCGCCACGCACCAGGGGCGCGACGTCATGGTGCACCGCACCGCCAGCAACCGCCTGGACGTCTCCGACCCGGCCACGGGGGACCTCCTCACCGCACGGGACGCCACCCGCCAAGACGATCCGGAGGGACGGCGCGGGGAGCACCACCTCACCTATTGGCACGGCGCGCTGCGGATCTCCCCGGACGGCCGGTGGATCGCGGACAACGGCAGGCTCGGCTACCCCGGGGTCGGGACGACGGTCTGGGATCTGCGCCGCTGGCTTGAGGAGAACCCCTTCGAGTCCGAGGACGGCCCCTCCCGCCGCTCCCTCTGCGTGCGCGACTACGCCTGGAACAGGCCGGTGTGCTGGGTCTCCGAGAGCCTGGTCGCCGTCTTCGGCATCGGGTCCGACGACGAGACGCTGCTGGACGGCGTCCGCGTCTTCGACGCCTCGACGGGCACCGAGACCCTCACCTTCCCCGGTCCGTCCGGAGACGTCCTGTTCGCCGACGGCCGGCGGCTCTACTCGGACGGCGACGAGGGCCTCCAGATCTGGGACCCCTCCACCGGTGAACGCACCGCCTCCGTCCCCGGCTTCCACCCCCGGCGCCACCATCCGCGCGCCGCCGAACTGGCCGCGATCCAGGACGGCGACCTGGTCCGCCTGCCGACGGCGGGCCGACCATGATCGCTATGGTGGATCCGTGAGACTGCTGCGCAATGCCCGGTTCCTCGATCGGGACGGTGTCCACGACATCGAGCTCGACGACACCCGTATCGCCCGGATCGTCCCCGCCGGCGAAGGCGAGGGCGAGACGTTCGTCGACGCGGGAGGCGGCCTGGTCACCGCCCCCTTCGTCGAACCGCACGTTCACCTCGACACGACCCTCACCGCCGGGGAGCCGCGCTGGAACGCGTCGGGCTCGTTGTGGGAGGGCATCGCGGTCTGGAGCGAGCGCAAACGGACCCTCACCCGCGACGACGTGATCGCCCGCGCCACCGAGGTGCTGCGCTGGTACGCCGCCAACGGCGTCCTGCACGTCCGCAGCCACGTGGACGTCACCGACCCCTCGCTCACGGCCCTGGACGCGATGCTGGAGGTCCGCGAGCGGGTCGCCGACGTCATCAACCTCCAACTGGTCGCGTTCCCGCAGGAGGGGATCGTCTCCTACGAGAACGGCGCCGAACTTCTCGAAGAGGCGGCCCGCCGCGGCGTCGACGTCATCGGCGCGATCCCGCACTTCGAGGACACCCGCGAGGACGGCGTCCGCTCCCTGGAGATCGCCTTCGACATCGCCGAGCGCCACGGCCTGCTCCTGGACGCCCACTGCGACGAGATCGACGACGAGCAGTCCCGCTTCGTGGAGGTCCTGGCGACCCTCGCCCGCCGCACCGGCCTCCGCGACCGGGCCACCGCCTCGCACACCACCGCGATGGGCTCCTACAACGGCGCCTACTCCTACAAGCTCCAGCGCATCCTGGCCCGCTCCGGCATCAACCTGGTCTGCAACCCCATCGCCAACCTGTGCCTGCAAGGCCGGTTCGACGCCTACCCCAAACGGCGCGGCCTCACCCAGGTCAAGGAGATGCTGGCCGCCGGCGTGAACGTCGCCTTCGGCCACGACGACGTCATGGACCCCTGGTCCCCGCTGGGCACCGCCTCGTCGCTCCAGGTGGCCCTGATAGGGATCGTCGCCGCCCAGCTCACCGGCAAGGCCGAGATGGACGAGGCGTTCGCCATGGTCACCGAGCGGGCCGCCCGCGTCCTGCGCCTGGGCGACGCCTACGGCGTCGCGGAGGGACGCCCGGCCGACCTGGTCGTCCTCCCGGCCACGTCCGCCTACGACGCCGTCCGCCGTCAGACCCGTCCCACCCACGTCGTCTCCAAGGGCCGCCTCATCGCCGAGACCCCCGTGACCGCCACCCACCTGACCTGGCCCGGCGAGCCTCCGCGAGAGGTCACCTTCACCCGTCCCGCCGACCGCGCGCAGGCCCCGGGGGCCTGAGGAACGGGTCCCGGGCCTCTACGCTGGTGCCGTGAGCGAGCCACTGGTCGGACGCATGCGGGAGTTCGGGGAGACGATCTTCGCCGAGATGTCGGCCATCGCCGTTCGGACCGGCGCCATCAACCTCGGCCAGGGATTCCCGGACGAGAACGGCCCCGCCGCGATGCTGGAGGTCGCCGTGGAGGCGATCCGCGGCGACGGCAACCAGTACCCGCCCGGCCCGGGGCTTCCCGCGCTGCGCGAGGCGGTGGCCGAGCAGCGGCGGGAGCGGTACGGGCTGGAGTTCGACCCGGCCGCCGAGGTGTACGTGACGGTCGGGGCGACGGAGGGCATCGCGTCCTCGGTGCTCGCGCTGGCGGAGCCCGGCGACGAGGTGATCGTCTTCGAGCCGTACTACGACTCGTACGCGGCGGTGATCGCGCTCGCGGGCGCCGTCCGCAGGCCGGTGATGCTGCGCCCCGTGGAGGGGCGGTTCACCTTCGACCCGGACGAGCTGCGGGCCGCTGTGGGGCCTCGCACGAGGCTGATCCTGGTGAACTCGCCGCACAACCCGGCGGGCACCGTCTTCACCCGCGAGGAGCTCCAGGCGATCGCGGACGTGTGCCTTGAGCACGACCTGGTCGCGGTCACCGACGAGGTCTACGAGTACCTCACCTTCGACGGGGCCGAGCACATCCCGCTGGCCACGCTGGACGGCATGCGCGAGCGCACCGTCACCGTCTCCTCGGTCGGCAAGAGCTTCTCGGTCACCGGCTGGAAGACCGGCTGGGTGACGGCGCCCGCCCGGTACATTCGGGCGGTGCAGACGGTCAAGCAGTTCCTCACCTACGCGACCGGCGGGCCCTGGCAGCGCGCCGCCGCC
Organism: Actinomadura sp. SCN-SB; assembly: GCF_043906805.1. NCBI lineage: Bacteria > Bacillati > Actinomycetota > Actinomycetes > Streptosporangiales > Thermomonosporaceae > Actinomadura > Actinomadura sp. SCN-SB. Next base: position 80,385 of record NZ_JBIMPP010000014.1, read on the forward strand.
TACGCGCTGCGCAACGAGCTGCCCTGGGTGGAGGAGCTGCGCAAGTCGCTGGAGGCCAAGCGCGACCGGCTGATCCTCGGCCTGGAGGAGGCGGGCTTCACGACGTACCGGCCGCAGGGCACCTACTTCGTGCAGGCCGACATCCGCCCGCTCGGCTTCACCGACGGGAGGGAGCTGGCCAGGTCGCTGCCCGAGCGGGCGGGCGTGGTGGCGATCCCGACGCAGGTGTTCTACGACCACCCGGAGGAGGGCGCGCACTTCGTCCGGTTCGCGTTCTGCAAGAAGGACGAGGTCATCGACGCGGCGGTCGAACGCCTCCGGAAACTGTCCGGCTGAGCCGCGACGTCAGGGGCCGGGACGGGCGCAGGAGCGCACGGGAAGCCCGCTCAGCGCCGACGCCGCCGTGGCGATCTCCTCGGCGGACCGGTCGAGCTCGAAGTCCTCGACGACCAGCGGCCCTCCGAACGCCTTCAGCGCCGAACGGGCGCGCGACCTGACCCGGAACGGGCGGAGACCGGAGATCAGCTCCTCGGCGTCGGCGGCGACGAACACCACCGCCTGCCGTCCCTTCCTGGTGAGCCACGCCCCGTGGGACGGCGCGACGCGGATCTCGGTGAACGCGCTCCACGGGACGCCCACGGCGGGACGGCGCAGCTCCAGGCCGTCCGCCCGGAGATACAGGCGTGGCGCCGCCCGGAAGGAAGGCACCAGGCCCGCCACGATGAAGCCGCCGAAGACGACCCAGTAGGCCGGCATGAGCGCCGGATATCCGAGGGTCAGCGTGATCCCGCACACGAACAACGCGAGCGGGACGGACCCGTGGCGAAGCCGCACCCGGTAGGCGTCGACCCGTACGGCCACTTCCTCACCGGGACCCGACCGCGGCGCGGCGGAGGCGTGGACGCACCGCATCCGGTAGGAGGCCAGGAAGCGGCGCCGCAGCCACATCCTGTAGAGCAGGCAGCCGGCCGCGGCGGGCACCGTGGCGAGCAAGGTCACAGGGCCGCCCCGCCCGATCGGCGGGTCCAGCGCGGCGTTCGCCATGACGAGCACCACTGTGATCGTCCACGCGACGGCCGCGAACGACGGCGGCCGCCCGGACCGGCGACGGGACGGCGCGGTCGGAGCGGTGGTCGTCGGTCGCATGCCAGGGACCCTACCGACCCGGGGCCCTGGCGCGCCGTTCCGGCCGCATGCCGGAAGTGTCCGGAAAGCGTGCTCGGTAACGGGCCATCAGCGCGAGATGCCGAAAGAACGGCGCTGGTTGGGCGTGTTTCGCCGGTGAGCGGGCGCGGCGGCGCGGTTACGGTCGGCCCGTGAGCAACGGGGGAGGTGCCGGTGAGACGCCCGTGGCGGGGCGGGTCCTCATCGCTCTGGGCGGCAACGCGATGACCGCTCCGGACGGCAGCGCCACCCCGGACGGGCAGGCCGAGGCGATCGGCCGCGCCATGGAGCGGGTGGCCGACCTGGTCGCGGCGGGCGCGCGGGTCGCGCTGACGCACGGCAACGGCCCACAGGTGGGCAATCTGCTGATCAAGAACCAGCTCGCCGCGCACGTGGTGCCGCCGGTGCCGCTGGACTGGTGCGGCGCGCAGACCCAGGCCACCATCGGGGTGCTGATCATGAACGCGCTGGACCGGGCGCTGGCGGCGCGCGGCGTGCCGCGCCCGGTGTCGGCCGTGGTCACCCGCACGCTGGTGGACGCCGGGGACCGCGGCTTCACCGACCCGGTCAAGCCGGTGGGACGGTACTTCCCCGAGTCCGAGGCGGAGCGGTTCGCCGCCCTGGGGCAGTCGTGGCGGTCGTTCGGCGCCCGCGGCTGGCGCAGGGTGGTCGCCTCGCCCGAGCCCCTGGAGATCCTGGACGCCGACGCGGCGGCCGCGCTCATGGAGGCCGGGCACATCGTGGTGGCGGCCGGCGGCGGGGGAGTCCCGGTCGTCCGCGACGCGGACGGGACGCTGCGCGGCGTCGAGGCCGTGGTCGACAAGGACCTGGCCGCGCAGTTGCTGGCCCGGCGGCTGCGCGCGGCGACGCTCGTCATCGCCACCGACGTGGAGCACGTCATGGCCGGGTACGGCACCGCCCGCGAGCGCCCGCTGGGCCGTACCACGGTCGCCGAGCTGCGCGAACTGGCCGCCGCCGGGCACTTCGCGGGCGGCAGCATGGGCCCGAAGGTGGAGGCCGCGCTGCGGTTCGTCACCGCGGGCCCCGGCGGGGGGACACGGCGGCGCGCGGCGATCGGCTCGCTGAACCGCATCGCCGACGCCGCGCACGGCAAGGCCGGAACGATCATCGAGGAGTAGCGAACGTGCCCGATCCGATCGAAGTACGCAAGATCCCCATCGAGAGCGTGACCGACGCCTCCGGGCTGGCCCGGCTGATCGACGACGGCGAGCTGGAGGCCGACCGGGTGCTGGCCGTGATCGGCAAGACCGAGGGCAACGGCGGCGTCAACGACTACACGCGGCTGCTGGCCGACCGCGCGTTCCGCGAGGTGCTGGCCGCCAAGGGCACGCGGAGCGCGGAGGAGGTCGCGGGCGTCCCCCTGGTGTGGTCGGGCGGCACCGACGGCGTCCTCAGCCCGCACGCCACCGTGTTCGCCACCACCGACCCCGCCAAGGCGCCCGCGACGGACGAGCCGCGGCTGTCGGTCGGCGTCGCCATGAGCGAGATCATCCTGCCGGAGGACATCGGCCGTCCCGCGATGGTGCGGACGGTCGCGGCCGGCGTGCGCGAGGCCATGAAGATCGCGGGCATCGAGGACCCGGCCGACGTCCACTACGTCCAGACCAAGACGCCGCTGCTCACCCTCGACACCATCAACGACGCCAGGTCGCGCGGCAACGACGTGGTCACCGAGGACACCCTCAAGTCCATGGACATCTCCAACTCCACCACCGCCCTCGGCATCGCCGTCGCGCTGGGCGAGATCGAGATGCCCGACGCCGCGCAGATCCACAAGGACCTGTCGCTGTACTCCTCGGTCGCGTCCTGCTCCTCGGGCGTGGAGCTGGACCGGGCGCAGATCGTGGTGGTCGGCAACGTGCGCGGCATCGGCGGCCGTTTCCGCGCCGGGCACGGCGTGATGCGGGACGCCCTGGACGCCGACGGCATCTGGGACGCGATCCGCTCGGCGGGCCTGGACCTGCCCGACCGCCCGCACCCCGACGATCTGCGGGACCGCCTGGTCAACGTGTTCATCAAGTGCGAGGCCGACCCCGGCGGCAAGGTCAGGGGCCGCCGGAACATCATGCTGGACGACTCCGACGTCCACTGGCACCGCCAGATCAAGGCGTGCGTGGGCGGCGTCGCGGCCTCGGTCACCGGCGACCCGGCGGTGTTCGTCTCGGTCGCCGCCGTCCACCAGGGACCGTCGGGAGGCGGCACGGTGGCCGCCATCGTGGAACCCTGACCGCACCGGGCCGCGACCGGAGACGTCACCACCCGTGACGAGATCGTTCCGGGGAGTGTGAGGACTCCCGGGCGTGTGGTGCGGCGGGAGGTTATAGCCTCGGAGCCGTGCCCGGACCGACCCTTCACCAACCGCAGTTCCCGTCCGACGACGGCTCGGCCGACCCGCGGCTGCACGACGCGCTCGCCGGGTACGCCGCCGGGCGCGTCGGCCCGCACCACGTGCTCGACCGGCTGGCCGAGGCGCGGCTGCTGGTCCCCGTCGTCGCCGCCCCCGATGAAGCGGGAACGGACGCGGGAACCGACGCTCACGCGGGCGCCCACACGGGTGCCTGCGCGGGCGGCCACGAGGAATGCGGCGACGAGTGCCACGATGACGAGCATCCGGACGGGTCGTGCGGCGGGCGGTCCGGGCGGATGGCGATGCCCACCCTGATCGGGGACGACGGGCGGCGCGGCGTGCTCGGCTTCACCTCGGCCGAGACGCTGAAGGCGTGGCGGCCGGACGCGCGCCCCATGCCGGTGACCGCCGCGCAGGCGTGCCTGACCGCGCTGGACGAGGGCGCGGACGCCCTGGTCGTGGACGTCGCCGGCCCGGTGCCCTTCGCCGTGGAGGGCCTGCGGCTGCACCTGCTCGCCGAGGGCCGCCCGGTGCCCCCGCCGCACGAGGACCCGGACGTGCTGGCCGCCGTCGAGGCCGCGTTCGGCTCCGAGGAGGCCGTCGCGGGCGTGCGGGTCGGCGCGGGCTCCGCCGCCGAGCTGGCGATCCGGTTCTCCGTCCGGCCCGGCCACGACGAGCGCGCCGCCGTCCAGCGCGTCTCCGACCGGCTCGCCGAGCTGCTGCGCGGCAAGATCGTCGGCGGGGTCGAGCTGACCATCGCCCGCCGCTGAGCCCGGCCCCGTACGCTGAGGCCCCGTACGCTGAACCGGACCCGTACGCTGAGGCCCCGTACGCTGAGGAAGAGGCCCCGCCCCTCCCTGTAGGAGAGACACCCCGTGCTGACCATGCAGGACGCCCTGATCCGGCTCACCGACTTCTGGGCGGGGCACGGCTGCCTCATCGCCCAGCCGATGAACACCGAGGTCGGCGCGGGAACCCTCAACCCGGCCACCGCGCTGCGCGTGCTCGGGCCCGAGCCGTGGCGGGTCGCCTACGTGGAGCCCAGCGTGCGTCCCGACGACTCGCGGTACGGCGACAACCCCAACCGGCTGCAGACCCACACCCAGTTCCAGGTGATCCTCAAGCCGGAGCCGGGCGACGCGCAGGAGCTGTACCTGGGCAGCCTGGAGGCGCTGGGCATCGACCTGCGCGCCCACGACGTCCGGTTCGTCGAGGACGACTGGGCCTCGCCCGCGCTGGGCGCCTGGGGCCTGGGCTGGGAGGTCTGGCTGGATGGCCTGGAGATCACCCAGTTCACCTACTTCCAGCAGTCCGGAGGGCTCACCCTCGACCCGGTCGCCGTCGAGATCACCTACGGGATGGAGCGCATCATCATGGCGCTCCAGGGCGTGTCCCACTTCAAGGACATCGTCTACGCCCCCGGCATCAGCTACGGCGAGGCGTTCGGCCAGGCCGAGTACGAGATGAGCCGCTACTACCTGGACGACGCCGACATCGGCACCGTCCGCGGCCTGTTCGAGTCGTACGCGGCCGAGGCCCGGCGGATGCTGGACGCGCGGCTGCCCGTGCCCGCGCACTCCTACGTCCTCAAGTGCTCGCACGCGTTCAACGTCCTGGACGCGCGCGGCGCGATCGGCGCCACCGAGCGGGCCCGCTCGTTCGCCCGGATGCGCCGCCTCGCCCACGACGTCGCGGAGCTGTGGGTGGAGCGGCGCGCCGAGCTGGGGCACCCCCTGGGCGACGCGTCCACCCGTCCCGCCGAGGGCCTGGAGGCGCCCGCCGTCCTGTACCCGGAGATCTCCGCGCCCGGCACCCTCGCGCTGGAGATCGGCGTGGAGGAGCTGCCGCCGCACGAGGTCGGCCGTGCCGTCGAGCAGGTCAGGGCCGGGCTGACCCAGGGCCTGGAGGAGGCGGGGCTGCTCACCGAGGGCGGCGAGGTGCACACCTACGCCACCCCGCGCCGCGTCATCGTCGTGATCGGCGACATCCGGCCGCGCGAGCCCGACACCGAGCAGGTCGTCAAGGGGCCGCGCCTGGCCGCCGCCTACGACGCCGACGGCAACCCCACCAAGGCGCTGCTGGGCTTCGCCCGCGGCCAGGGCGTGGACCCGTCCGAGGTCGGCACGGTCACCGTGGGCGGCGGGCAGTACGCCGGGCTCGTCCGCCCGATCGCGGGACGGTCCGCCGCCCGCGTGCTGGCCGGGCTGCTGCCGCGGATCGTCGAGGGCCTGCGCGCCGAGAAGAACATGCGGTGGAACGCGCCCGGCCTGTCGTTCGCCCGTCCCATCCGGTGGGTGCTCGCGCTGCTGGACGAGTACGAGATCCCGTTCGAGGCCGGGGGCCTGGTCTCGGGCCGCATCACCCACGTGCACCGCACCGCCACCATCTCGGACGTGTCCATCCCCGACGCGGGCGCGCTGATCCCGGCGCTGCGCGCGCACGGCGTCGAGCCCGCCGTGGAGCGCCGCCGCTCCCAGATCGTCGAGACCGCCGGGGCGCTGGCCGCCGAGGTGTCCGGCACCATCGACTTCGCCGCCGAGCGGCCCCTGGTCGAGGAGATCGTCAACCTGGTGGAGGAACCGGTCGCGATCCTCGGCTCGTTCGACCCGTCCTACCTGGAGCTGCCCGAGCCGATCCTCACCACGGTCATGAAGAAGCACCAGCGCTACCTGCCCGTCCGCGGCGCGGGCGGCGAGGGCGGCCTGCTGCCGCACTTCGTGGCCGTCGCCAACGGCGACTGCGACCACGCCGCCGTCCGCGCCGGGAACGAGGCCGTGCTGCGCGCCCGCTACGAGGACGCCGCGTTCTTCTTCCAGCAGGACCTGCGCAGCACCCCCGAGCAGCTGATGGCGGGCCTGAGCAGGCTCACCTTCACCGAGAGGCTCGGCTCGATGGCCGACCGCTCCGCCCGGATCCGCGCGATCGCCGCCGAGCTGGCCGCACGGGTGGACCTGGACGAGCGGGAGCGGGCCGTGCTGAGCCGGGCCGGGGAGCTGGCCAAGTTCGACCTCGCCTCCGCCATGGTGATCGAGCTGTCCGGGCTGGCCGGGACGATGGCCCGCGAGTACGCCCTCCGCGCGGGCGAGGACGAGGCCGTCGCCCAGGCCCTGTACGAGATGGAGCTGCCCCGCTCGGCCGGTGACGCGCTGCCGTCCGGCGTGGCCGGGGCGCTGCTGTCGGCCGCCGACCGGCTGGACCTGCTGACCGGCCTGTTCGCGGTCGGCTCGGTCCCCAGCGGCAGCTCCGACCCGTTCGGGCTGCGCCGCGCCGCGCTCGCCCTCACCGCGATCCTGCGCGGCAACCCCCGGCTGGGCGCGCTGACCGTCACGGACGCCCTGAGGATCGCGGCCGGGCACCAGCCGGTCGAGGTGACCCCGGAGGCGCTCGCCGAGGCCGGCCGGTTCATCACCCGCCGGCTGGAGCAGGCGTTCCTGGACGACGGCCATCCCGTCGCGGTCGTCCGGGCCGTCCTGGTCCACGCCGACTCGCCCGCGTACGCCGAGCAGGCCGCCGCCGACCTGACCAAGCTGCTCACCGACGAGCGCTTCATGCGGCTCACCACCGCGCTGCAGCGGGTGCTGCGCATCGTCCCGGACGGGACGTCCGCGGGCTACGACCCCGCGCTGTTCACCGAGCCCGCCGAGCGCCGCCTGTACGAGACCTTCACCCAGGTCGAGGCGGACCTGCCGGAGCGGCCGTCGCTCCCGGAGTTCACCACGGCCGCGCTGCCGCTGGCCGAGCCCATCGACCGGTACTTCGACGACGTCATGGTGATGTCGGACGACCCGGAGCTGCGCGCCAACCGGCTCGGCTTCCTCGCCGCCGTCCGCGACCGGGTGGCGGGCGTCCTCGACTGGCGCCAGATCGCCTAGAGGCCCGGCGCGTACGGGGCACGGCCGGGGAGATGGAAGGATTGTTCGCATGCTGCGCTGGTTGACCGCGGGGGAGTCCCATGGCAGGGCCCTGACCGCCATCGTCGAGGGCCTGCCGGCCGGTGTGCGCGTGACCTCGGACGACATCGCCGAGGCCCTGCGCCGCCGCCGGCTCGGCCATGGGCGGGGAGCCCGGATGAGGTTCGAGCAGGACGAGGTCACGATCATCGGCGGGGTGCGCCACGGCGTGACGCTGGGCGGCCCGGTCGCGATCGAGGTCGGCAACAGCGAGTGGCCCAAGTGGGAGACGGTCATGTCGCCCGACCCGGTCGAGGCCGCGGTCCTGGAGGCCCAGGCCAGGAACGCGCCGCTGACGCAGCCGCGGCCCGGCCACGCCGATCTGGCCGGCATGCAGAAGTACGGGTTCGACGACGCCCGTCCCGTGCTGGAGCGGGCCAGCGCCAGGGAGACGGCGGCGCGCGTCGCGCTCGGCGAGGTCGCCAAGCAGTTCCTGCGGCAGGCGCTCGGCGTCGAGATCCTCAGCCACGTGGTCGCGCTGGGCGAGGTGAGCGCGCCCGAGGGCGTGCTGCCCGGCCCCGCCGACCTGGCCACGGTGGACGAGAGCCCGGTGCGCTGCTTCGACGCCGCGGCGTCCGAGGCGATGGTGGCGCACATCGACGAGATCAAGAAGGCCGGGGACACCCTCGGCGGGGTGGTGGAGGTGCTGGCCTACGGGCTGCCGCCGGGGCTGGGCAGCCACGTCCACTGGGACCGGCGCCTGGACTCCCGGCTCGCCGCCGCCGTCATGGGCATCCAGGCGATCAAGGGCGTGGAGCTGGGCGACGGGTTCACCACCGCGCGCCGTCCCGGGTCCCGGGCGCACGACGAGATCGACAACACGCCCGAGGGCGTCCGCCGCCGCACCAACCGGGCGGGCGGCGTCGAGGGCGGCATGACCACCGGCGAGGTGCTGCGGGTGCGCGCCGCGATGAAGCCGATCTCCACCGTGCCGCGCCGGCTGGACACCATCGACGTGCGCACCGGCGAGCCCGCCAAGGCGATCAACCAGCGCAGCGACGTGACCGCCGTGCCCGCCGCCGGCGTGGTCGCCGAGGCGATGGTGGCGCTGGTGCTGGCGGACGCGGCGCTGGAGAAGCTCGGCGGCGACTCGGCCGAGGAGACCGCCCGCAACCTGCGCGGGTACCTGTCCTCCCTGGCCATCAAATGACGGAGAGGACCATGGTGCGACCCAAGGCGGTGCTGATCGGCCCACCGGGCTCGGGCAAGACCACGGTCGGCACCGCGCTGGCCGGACGGCTCGGGCTGCCGCTGCGCGACACCGACACCGACGTCGAGGCCGCCGCGGGCAAGCCGATCGGCGAGATCTTCATCGACGACGGCGAGGAGACCTTCAGGGCGCTGGAGCACGCCGCCGTGCGCGCGGCGCTGGCCGAGCACGAGGGCGTCCTCGCCCTCGGCGGCGGCGCCGTCCTGCACCCGGAGACGCAGGAGCTGCTCGAAGCGGGCCACACGGTCGTCTACCTGCGGGTGGGCCTGTCGGAGGCGGTCAAGCGCGTCGGCCTCGCCTCGGCCAGGCCGCTGCTCGTGCTGAACCCGCGCAGTCGGCTCCGCAGGCTGCTGGAGGAGCGGCTGCCCATCTACGAGCGCCTGGGCACGCTGCACGTCGACACCGACGGCCGCGCCCCGGAGGAGATCGCCGACCAGATCGCCAAGGAGCTCGGGTGAGCGCCAGGAGGATCAGGGTCGGCGGGGCCGGCCCCTACGACGTGGTGATCGGCACCGGCATCGCGGGCGAGCTGCCGGGGCTGGTCGGGACGGCGGCACGGACGGTCGCGGTGATCCACGACGGCGCGCTGGCGGAGATCGCGCGGCCGGTCGTGACGGCCCTGACGGAGGCCGGGTACCGCGTGGCGGCGCTGCCCGTCCCCCAGGGCGAGGCCGCCAAGGAGGCCGATGTGCTCGTCGGGCTGTGGTCGCGGTTCGCCGAGCTGGGCATGACCCGTTCGGACGCGATCGTGGGCGTGGGCGGGGGAGCCACCACCGACCTCGCCGGATTCGCCGCCGCGTCATGGCTGCGCGGCGTGCGGAGCGTGCTGGTCCCCACCACGCTGCTCGGCATGGTGGACGCGGCGGTCGGCGGCAAGACCGGCATCAACATCCCCGAGGGCAAGAACCTCGTCGGCGCGTTCCACCCGCCGGGCGGCGTCCTGTGCGACCTGGCCACGCTGGCGGCCATGCCCCGCGAGGACTACGTCAGCGGGCTCGCCGAGGTCGTCAAGGCCGGCTTCATCGCCGACCCGGCCATCCTCGACCTGGTCGAGAAGGATCCCGCGGGCGCCGCGTCGCCGTCCGGGCCGCACACCCTGGAGCTGGTCGAGCGCGCCGTGCGGGTCAAGGCGGACGTGGTGTCCGCCGACCTGCGCGAGGCCGGGCTCCGCGAGATCCTGAACTACGGCCACACCCTCGCGCACGCCATCGAGAAGGAGGAGGACTACCGGTTCCGGCACGGTCACGCCGTCGCGATCGGCATGGTGTACGCCGCCGAGCTGTCCGCCCTCGCCGGGCGTCTCTCCGAGGACGTGGTGGCGCGGCACCGCTCGGTGCTGACCGCCGCCGGGCTGCCCGTGTCGTACCGGGCCGGGGCGTGGCCCGCGCTGCGCGCCGCCATGGCCATCGACAAGAAGTCGCGGGGCTCCACGCTGCGCTTCGTCGTCCTCGACGGCCTCGCCGAGCCGGGCCGTCTGGAGGGCCCGGCGGAGGAGCTCCTCGCGGCCGCCTACGAGAGGGTCGCCCGATGACCAGAGTGCTCGTGCTGAACGGCCCGAACCTGCGGCGCCTCGGGGTGCGGGAGCCGGAGGTGTACGGGTCGGCGACCTTCGAGGACCTGACCGCGCTGTGCCGCGACGCCGGGCGGCGGCTCGGCCTCCAGGTGGACGTGCGGCAGACCGACGACGAGGCGGAGATGATCCGCTGGGCGCACGAGGCGGCCGACGAGCGGCTGCCCGTGGTGCTGAACCCGGCGGCGTTCACGCACTACTCCTACGCGCTGCGGGACGCGCTGGCGCAACTGAAAGCGCCGCTGGTCGAGGTGCACATCTCCAATCCCGCGGCCCGGGAGGAGTTCCGGCACACCTCGGTCGTCGCGGGCGTGGCGACGGGCACGATCGCCGGGTTCGGGATGACGTCGTACGTCCTGGCGTTGCGGGCCGTCGCCGAGCTGCTCGCGGGCGACGGCACGGCCTGAGCCCGGTCAGGGTCCGGTCGCGGCGGCGCGGACCAGGTCCTTGAGCTCGGCGACGACCTCGTCCAGCGGGCGGACGTCGCGGTGGGCGCGGCACAGGATGGTGGCGCCCTCGACGGCGGCGACGATCAGCGTGGCCAGCCGGACGGCGCGCGGCTCCGGGACCCCCGCGTTCTCCAGCCCGGTGGCCAGCGTGTCCTGCCAGCGGCCGAACGCGGCGGCGCTGGCCGCGGCGAGCTGCGGCGCCTCCTCGTGCGACTCGACGGTGACCGCGACGATCGGGCAGCCGGCCCGGAACTCGCTTTTGATCAGCACCTGCCGCCACCAGGTGACGAACGCCTCCACGGCCGAGGCGGCGTCGCCGCCCTCGACGGCCGCCTGGATGCCGGCGTTGAGGAAGTCGCCGGCGTAGCGCACCGCCTCCTCGGCCAGCTGGGTCTTGCCGCCGGGGAAGTGGTGGTAGATCGAACCGCGCGGGGCGCCGCTGTGCGCGATGACGTCGCGGAATCCGGTGCCGCTGTACCCGCGCTCGCGGAAGAGGTAGGCGGCGCTGCGCACCATGCGTTCCCGGCTGTCGGTCCCCATGCAAGGATTATGACATTCATCATATGAGGAGACGCTTCTCCATGACGCTCGTCATAGGGATGATTCGCTATGACGAACGTAATACCGAACGCGAGGCGGGTCGCCATGGACGAACGGCCGACCGCGGGACTGGAGCAGCTCCGGACCCTGCTGGGACGGAACGACGAGCTTGGCTTCGGCATCGGGTCGCTGCTCGGTATGGAGGTCGACGCGCTGGAGCCGGGCCTGGCGGTGTTGGGGCTGAGGCCGCGTCCCGAGTTCGCCAACCCGCTGGGCGTCGTGCACGGCGGGGTGCTGTCCACGCTGCTGGACTCGGCGATGGGCTGCTCGGTGCACACCTCGCTCACCGGCGGCGCGAGCTACACGACCGTGGAGCTCAAGGTCAACTTCATCCGCCCGGTGGCGCTGGAAGGCGGGCGGCTGCGGTGCGAGGGGCGTACGGTCCATGTGGGGCGCACGATCGCCACGGCGGAGGGCCGGATCACCGACGCCGCCGGCAAGCTGATCGCCCACGGCACCACCACCTGCATGATCTTCCAGCCTCGGCGGTGAAGGGAGCCCGGCGTGATCGACCTGCGGCGTGAGGGCGCGGTGTTCGTCCTGCGGTACGACGAGGGGGAGAACCGGTTCTCCCCCGGGTTCCTCGACGAGGTCGGCGGCGCCCTGGACGAGGTGGAGAAGGCGGACGGGCCGCGCGCCCTGGTCACCACCGGGACCGGCAGGTTCTACTCCAACGGCCTCGACCTGGACTGGCTGGGGGCCGACCCCGGGTCGCTGGAGGAGTACCTCGTCCGCGTCCACGAGCTGTTCGCGCGGCTGCTGACCTTCCCCATGCCGACCGTCGCGGCGGTCAACGGTCACGCGTTCGCGGGCGGGGCCATGCTGATGCTCTGCCACGACGTCGCCGTCATGCGCACCGGCCGCGGCTACTTCTGCCTCCCCGAGGTCGATCTCGGCATGAGCTTCACGCCCGGGATGAACGCGCTGATCTCGTCCCGGCTGCCGGTGGCCGTCGCGCACGAGGCGATGCTCACCGGGCGCCGGTACACGGCGGAGGAGGCGCTGGCCGCCGGGATCGTCGCGGGCACCGCGGACGAGGCCGGGGTGCTGCCCGCGGCGGTCGAGAGGGCCGCGGCTCTGGCGGGCAAGGACGGCGCGGTGATCGGCAGGATCCGCGGGGACCTGTACGGACGGGCGGTCGAGGCGTTGCGCGGCCCCGTCCTGGGGTGACCGGGACCCCGTCACCTAGAATCCGATTCGGTCGTTGGTCGAGACACGCCGCGGACTCCGCGGGACTCAGGAGGGATGCCGGATGCGCATCGGGATGGGCCTCAACTACGCGGGCGGCTTCAAGGAGACCGTCGACGAGCTCGCCGACTACGAGAAGGCCGGCCTGGACATCGTCTTCGTCCCGGAGGCGTACAGCTTCGACGCGGTGAGCCAGCTCGGCTACATCGCCGCCAAGACGCGGCGGCTCGAACTGGCCTCCGGGATCCTGCCGCTCTACTCGCGCACCCCGACCCTGCTCGCGATGACCGCGGCCGGGCTCGACTACGTCTCCGACGGGCGGTTCTCGCTGGGCATCGGCGCGTCCGGCCCGCAGGTGATCGAGGGCTTCCACGGCGTCCCGTACACCGCGCCGCTCGGCCGCACCCGCGAGATCATCGAGATCTGCCGCAAGGTGTGGCGCCGGGAGCGGCTGGAGCACCAGGGCAAGCACTACACGCTGCCGCTGCCCCCCGGCCAGGGCACCGGCCTCGGCAAGGCCCTCAAGATCATCAACCGTCCGGTGCGGCCGGACATCCCCATCCTGGTCGCCGCGATCGGCCCCAAGAACGTGCGGCTGGCCGCCGAGGTCGCCGACGGCTGGGAGCCGATCTTCTACGTCCCGGAGAAGGCCGCCGAGGTGTGGGGCGAGTCCCTGGCCGAGGGCAAGGCCAAGCGCGACCCGGCCCTGCGCGAGCTGGACATCATCGGCCAGGCCCCGCTGGCCATCGGCGACGACGTCCAGGGCTTCCTGGAGTTCGGCCGCCCGATGGCCGCGCTCTACATCGGCGGCATGGGCGCCAAGGGCCGCAACTTCTACAACGACCTGTGCCGCCGGTACGGGTGGGAGAAGGAGGCCGAGGAGATCCAGGACCTCTACCTGGACGGCAAGAAGGACGAGGCCGCCGCCAAGGTGCCGCGCGAGCTGCTGGAGAAGATGTCCCTGATCGGCTCGGAGGGCCACGTCCGCGAGCGCCTGTCGGCCCTGAAGGAGTCCGGCATCACCACCCTCAACGTCAACCCCATCGCGGGCGACCACAAGGGCCGCCTGGCCCTCATCGAGAAGGTCAAGGAGCTGGCGGCGGAGGCGTGACCGCCTGAGCACGGCCTGGGTTCGGGGCGGCGCGGCGGCCGCCATAGGGTACGGCTCATGGGAGAGCAGCACCTGAGGCGGCGGGCGGCGCTCGCCGCCCGGATCGCCGCCGACGCCGACGCCGTGCTCGTCACGCGGCTGGTCAACGTCCGGTACCTGACCGGGCTGGACAGTTCCAACGCCGCGCTGCTGGTGACCGCCGACGGCGGTGCCGTGCTGTGCACCGACCCGCGCTACGCCGGCACCGCCGAGCGGATCTGCCCGGAGCTGGAGCTGGTCGTCGCGCGGCCCACCGCCGTCGCCCTCACCTCGCGGGCCGCCGAGGACGGCGTGGGACGGCTGGCCTTCGAGGCGCACGACGTCACCGTCGAGCGGCACGCCGAGCTGGAGGCGGTCGACGACGCCCCCGAGCTGCGCCCCGCGGGCCGTCCCGTGGAAGAGCTGCGCATGGTCAAGGACGAGGACGAGATCGACCTGCTGCGCGAGGCGTGCGCGATCTCCGACCGCGCCTTCGCCGGCCTGCTCACCACCCTGCGTCCCGGCATGACCGAACGGGACGCGGCGATCGACCTGGAGCGCCGCATGGTCGACCTGGGCGCCGAGAACCCCGCGTTCGACACCATCGTCGCGTCCGGGCCCAACGGCGCCATCCCGCACCACCGCCCGGGGGACCGGGTGCTGGCCAAGGGCGACCTGGTCACCTTCGACTTCGGCGCCCGCTACGGCGGCTACCACGCCGACATGACCCGTACCGTCGCGCTGGGCGGGCCCGTGGACTGGCAGCGCGAGGTGTACGACCTGGTGCGCGCGGCGCAGCGGGCCGGGGTCGAGGCCGCGGTGCCCGGCGCCGCGACCAAGGAGGTGGACGCCGCGGCCCGCGACGTCATCGAGGACGCGGGGTACGGCGACCACTTCACCCACGGTCTCGGGCACGGCGTGGGCCTGGAGATCCACGAGGCCCCGCTCATGGGGTACGACAAGACCGGTAAGCTGAGGGATCGAGTTCCGATCACCGCCGAGCCCGGGGTCTACCTCGCCGGCCGGGGCGGGGTCCGCATCGAGGACACGCTGGTCGTCCGGGCGAGCGGGCCGGAGCTCCTCACCGAGACGACCAGGGAACTGCTCGTCCTCTGAACGCCGGGCCAGGCCCGCCGGGGCGGACGGACGGGCGGGACGAACGACCGAGGCGGGAGGGACCCGCCGGGAGAGGACGCCGTGGCGACGACGAACGACCTGAAGAACGGCATGACGCTGAACCTGGACGGCCAGCTGTGGACGGTCCTGGAGTTCCAGCACGTCAAGCCCGGCAAGGGCGGCGCGTTCGTCCGGACCAAGCTCAAGAACGTGCTGTCGGGCAAGGTCGTGGACAGGACCTTCAACGCCGGCACCAAGGTCGACGTGGCGACCGTCGACAAGCGGGAGATGCAGTACCTCTACCGCGAGGGCGAGGACTTCGTCTTCATGGACACCGAGACCTACGACCAGCCGCACATCCCGGGCACCGTCGTGGGGACCGCCGCCGACTACCTGCTCCCCGAGCAGAACGCGGTGATCGCCTTCAACGACGACAACCCGCTGTACGTGGAGCTGCCCGCGGCCGTCGTGCTGGAGGTCACCCAGACCGAGCCCGGCCTGCAGGGCGACCGCTCCACGGGCGGCACCAAGCCCGCCACGCTGGAGACCGGGGCGCAGATCAACGTGCCGCTGTTCATCACCACCGGCGAGAAGGTCAAGGTCGACACCCGGTCCGGCGAATACCTCGGCCGCGCTTGATGGCCGGTCTTCGCCCGGCGCGGGGCCCGGAGACGCGAGCCCGGAGGCGAGGTCATGGCCGCCCGCACTAAGGCGCGCAGGCTGGCGCTGGACATCCTGTTCGCCGCCGAGCTGCGCGAGGAGAGCCCGGTCGCCGTGCTGGAGCAGCGCGGCCGCCCCAACCAGGACGAGCTGTCGGCCTTCGACCACGCGGTACGGCTGGTGCGCGGCGTCCAGGAGCACCGCGAGCGCATCGACGAGCTGCTGTCCACCTACGCCACCGGCTGGACGCTGGAGCGGATGCCCGCGGTCGACCGCAACATCCTGCGGATGGGCGCGTTCGAGCTGCTGTGGGTGGACGACGTCCCGGACGGGGTGGCGGTGAGCGAGGCGGTGGCGCTGGCCACCGACCTGTCCACCGACGAGTCCCCCCGGTTCGTCAACGGCCTGCTGGCGCGGCTCCAGCAGCTCAAACCGTCCCTCTCGCTGGACGGCTAGGCCCCCGCGGACGGGCCCGGCTGGCTAGGGTGGGGGGTGCCACGAGGGATGAGCAGGCCAGAGGAGCACGACATCAAGGGATCCGGCACGGCCGCCCGCCAGGGGCGATGGCCCCGCGGCGGCGGCAAGGTGCGCAGCGCCGTCCTGTGGGACGCGCTGCGCAAGGTGCTGGACCGCCTCGACCCCGGGGCGACCCCCCATGACATCGTCGACGTCGGCGGCGGCACGGGCGGTTTCGCGGTGCCGATGGCCGAGCTGGGGCACCGGGTGACGGTGGTCGACTCCAGCCTGGACGCGCTGGCCGCCCTGGAACGCCGCGCCGCGGAGTCGGGCGTCACCGTGCACGCGGTGCAGGGCGACGCGGTCGACCTGCCCGACCTGCTGGGCCGGGACGCCGCCGACCTGGTGCTGTGCCACAGCGTGCTGGAGTACGTGGACGACCCGGCCGCGGCGATGGCCGCGCTGACCGCCACCGTCCGCGCCGGCGGGTCGGTGAGCGTGCTGGTCCCCGGCCAGGTCGCGGCGGCGCTGCACCGCGCGCTCGCCGGGCATTTCGACGACGCCCGCCGGGCGCTGACCGACCCGTCCGGGCGCTGGGGCGAGCACGACCACACGCCCCGCAGGTTCACCCGCCAGTCGCTGTCCGCGCTCGTGGAGAACGCCGGTCTGCGGGTCGGCGCGCTGCACGGGGTGCGGATCTTCGCCGATCTGGTGCCGACCGGGCTGCTGGAGGCCGAGCAGGACGCCGAGTCGCTGATCGCGCTGGAGGCGGTCGCGGCCGTCCACCCGGTCCTGCGGGAGCTGGCCACCCAGCTGCACGTGGTCGCGGACCGTGTTCGTTAGCGTGTCACCGGCGTGTTCGACGGCGGGCGCCCTCGGCGCCGGGCGCCGCGTGCGATCGCCGTGGCGGGGGTGGCCGGATGAGCCGTAAGCAGCAACTGCACCGGCCGGGGCCGCAACCGGGGCCTCCGGCCGACGACTCCGGGTGCCCGATCCTCCATGTCGACATGGACGCGTTCTTCGTCAGCGTGGAGCTGCTGGAGCGGCCGGAGCTGCGCGGGCGTCCCGTGATCGTGGGCGGGGTGGGGGCGCGCGGCGTGGTGTCGGCGGCCTCCTACGAGGCGCGCGAGTACGGCGTCCACTCGGCGATGCCGATGAGCCGGGCCCGGCGGCTGTGCCCGCAGGCGGTGGTGCTGCCGCCCCGGCACGAGCGGTACGCGACGGTGTCGGCCTCCGTGTTCGAGATCTTCCGCACCGTCACCCCGCTGGTCGAGCCGCTGTCGCTGGACGAGGCGTTCCTGGACGTGGCGGGCGCGCGGCGCCGCCTGGGCCCGCCCGCGGCGATCGCGGCGGCGCTCAGGGAGCAGGTGCGCGAGCAGCAGGGCATCACCTGCTCGGTCGGGGTGGCGTCCACCAAGTTCGTCGCCAAGCTCGCCTCCACCCGGTGCAAGCCGGACGGGCTGCTGGTGGTGCCCGCCGACGGCGTCGAGGAGTTCCTGCATCCGCTGCCCGTGGCCGCCCTGTGGGGGGTCGGGGAACGCACCGAGGAGGCCCTGGCCCGCCTCGGGCTGCGGACCGTGGGCCAGCTCGCCCGCGTCCCCCTCGCCACGCTCCAGCGTGAGCTGGGCAACGCGGTGGGGAGCCACCTGCACGAGCTGTCGTGGGGACGGGACCCGCGCCCGGTCGTCCCGCGCACCCCCGACAGGAGCATCGGCGCCGAGGAGACCTTCGCCACCGACATCGACGACCCGGAGATCATCCGGCGGGAGCTGCTGCGGCTGGCCGAGAAGGTGGGCGCCAGGCTCCGCGCGAGCGGGAACGCGGGCCGCACGGTGAGCGTCAAACTGAGAATGGCGAACTTCAAGACCATCACCCGGTCGCGTACGCTGCGCGAGCCCACCGATCTCGCTCGTGTGATCTACGTCACAGCAACCGAGCTGTACGAAGGGGCGGGCCTGGAACGGGTACGACTCCGGCTGGTGGGCGTCCGGGTGGAGAACCTGGGGCCCGCCGACCAGGCCCCCCGCCAGCTGGCCCTCGACGAACCCGAGATCGGCTGGAGAGAGGCCGAACGCGCGATGGACCAGGTCGCGCACCGGTTCGGCAGCGGTGCCGTCCGGCCGGCCGCGCTGGTCCGCCGCGCGACCCACGGTGAGGCAGAAGGTGAGGCCCGAGAAGGCTCACGAGACGGCAGGGACGTACGGGAATGAGAGCGCACGCGGAGTTGACCCCCATATGGTCTTCGGTTGGCCGTTCGCTTTCGTCCCCTCCCCGCGGCTCGTATTCTGGGCATATCACCGTTGAGGTTCCCGTCCTGCACCGGATACCCCGTCGCGGGGCTGTCGTTGGGAGGCGCCGTGCCGCTGTCTGAGCACGAGCAGCGCATGCTCGACCAGATCGAGCAGGCGTTGTACGCCGAGGATCCGAAGTTCGCTCACGCGGTCCGCTCGACCAACCCACAGGTTCATTACAAGCGCCGGATCGTCAAGGCCACCCTCGGTTTCGTGGTGGGCGTGTGCGCGCTGATGACCGGCCTGGTCATGAACGCCGGAACGGTCACGATCGCCGTGAGCGTGACCGGCTTCCTGCTCATGGTCGTCTGTTGCGTCTGGGCGCTGACCAGCTGGAAGCGCATGACCGGGGTCGGCGCCGAACCCGCCGATCCGGGTGAGGGCGACGCCGGGGGAGGCCGCCAGGCCCGCCGGGGCCGCGCCGGCCGCCGCGGCTTCATGGAGCGGATGGAGGAGCGCTGGCGCCGCCGCACCGAAGGGGAGTGAGGGGCCTCCGCGGGGGCGACCCCCGGATCCCCTGGTGGCGTCCCGCCCGATAGCGCCCTGCCCGCGAGCGACCGCCGGGCATGATCGTCGGCGGCCGCGGCGCACGCCGCGATCCCCGGCGACACGGCACGACACCGACGGCACGAGAACGGCAGGACCTGAGAACGCCATGCCGCCCGTGGCCCGCAGCCACGAGGCGGCCTTCGCGTTTCCGGGGCCGGGCCGCCCGCCGGTGTCGGCGGTCAGCGGTCGGCGGGCGGCAGGAACGCGCGGGCCAGGCGTTCGGCGATGGCGGTGTTCAGGCGGCTGGCGGCCTCAAGGACGCGGGACCAGGTGCCGCCGAACGTGGCGATGCTCGACGGCGGCAGGTAACGGGCCCGCAGCCGGGCGCGGCGGCCCACCGCCGAGGCGAACGCCTGCCGCACCGCCTTCACGTCCGCCTGAAGGGACTCGGCGGGCGCCGGAGGAAGGCTCCGCGCGTACCGGGCCAGTTCCTCGGCGCGGGCGATGCGCCCCAGGGCCTTGGCGCTCTCGGTGTCGAGTTCGAGATGCTCGCCCAGGCGGCGGACGGTCGCGCGCGGGCTGTCACTGGCACGCCAGGGCAGGCCGTGGTCGAGGGCGTCCGCGCGCATCTCCTGCCACGCCGCGTGCGCCACCTCGGCCGGGTCGGGCCGTGACCTGCCCTTCACCCCGTCGAATCCGCGTCCGGCCGCGTTCTCGCGAGGGACGCCGGCCGCGGTGCCCGGCGCGGGGCGGCGCCGCCACCGGCCCAGCATCGACGCGGCCTTCGGCGCCGGACCGCTCGCCGGGGTCCTTCCCAGGGCGGCGGCCGCCCAGCGCCGCCTGCGCATCAGCGCCCTGGCGGTCATCGGCGCCAAGAGGATCAGCACGGCCAGGAGGCCCACGGCGATCCAGCCCCAGGGCGGGCCGTCGTCGTCCTGCCCCTGCTCCGCCAGGCCCGCGGGGCCCAGGTCCTCGGGCTGGTCGCGCTGCGCCTGCTCCGGGGCGGCGCTCGGGTCCGCGGACGCCGAGTCGGTCGGGACCGGCGACGCCGGCTCCTCCTGCTGCCCGTTCTCACCGGCGACGTTCGGGTCGGAGTAGGACGGCGTGAACGCCGTGCCCTGCCCGGCCGGCCCGCTGGGCGTGGGCTCGAAACGCACCCAGCCGGTCCCCGGGAAGTACAGCTCGGGCCAGGCGTGCGCGTCGCGCGACCGCACGACCCAGGTGTCCCGCGAGGTCTGCGTGCCGGGCGTGTAGCCCATCGCGACCCGGGACGGGATGCCCAGGATCCTCGCCAGCAGGGCCATCGCGGCGGCGTACTGCTCGCAGTAGCCGCGCTTGGTGTTCTGCAGGAAGTCGACGAGGTCGTTGCCGTGCTGCGGCGGGGGCGCTTCCAGGTCGTACTGGAAGCCGCCCTCGGTGGTGAACCACCGCTGGAGCCGTACGGCCTGCTCGTGCGCGCTGGTGGCGCCGTTGGTGACGTCCCGCGCGAGCTGGTGGATCTGCGGCGGGACGTTCCTGGGCACCCGGGTGTAGTGCTGGATGATGTCGTTGGGATAGCCGCTCGAAGTGGAGAGCTGCTCCGGGGTGGGCTGCGCCCGCAGGCTCGTCACGTCGTAGGAGCGGCCGCCCGCCGAGTCGCGCAGCGAATAGACCATCAGCGACTGCGGGTCCACCCGCCAGTCGCCCTGGATCGACACCTGCGCCGGCGCGTACGGCAGCGGCAGGAACGTCAGTTCCCGCACCCTGCGCTGGATGCGGATCGACGTCTGCACCACGGTGACGCCCGTCATCTGCGTCAGGCCGGGCGGCGGGGGCAGGCGCCGCTCGAAGAGCCGGTCGAGCCGGTCGCGTGCGGTGCTCTCCAGCGGGCTGTAGGTCCAGCGGTCGCCGTCGAACCGGTCCAGCGCGTACAGGCGCAGGTAGTCCGGGCGCGGGTCGGTGGTGCGGTAGGTCAGCACCACCGAGTCGTCGGCCCTGGTCAGCTCGCGCTTCAGGCTGACCAGCGGATCGGGCGTGGTCACCGTCTGGGTGCCGCCGCCACGGCCGCCGCCGGTGCCCATCCCGAACAGGCCGCGCGGGTGGATGCCGGGGACCGCCACCGGTACCAGCACCGCGATCGCCACCGCGGCCAGCCCGATCCGCCGCCCGCTCGCCGCCAGCGCGCTGGAGTCGGGCCTGGTCCGTCCCGCCTGGGTCGCGGTGTTGCCGGCCATGGGGACGGCCTCGGTCCAGCGCCGCGTGTACACCACCCGGCCCCAGCCGCTCACGTTCTCGCGGGAGTCGGCGACCAGCAGGGCGAGGTAGCCCGCCGCGCCGATACCGAAGGCCACGACGTTGATGCTGTCCTCGCGCACCGCGGCGGGCACGCTGTACATCGCCAGCAGCGGAAGCCCGGCGGGCGCCGCCCGCCGCAGCCGTGCCACCAGCAGGTCGACCGTCACCGCGACCAGGCCGATGCCCGCCGTGGTCAGCAGCGCGATCCCCGGGACGAGCGGCACCGGCGCGGCGTAGCGGTTGGCCGCGTCCCAGCCCTCGCTCAGCAGGGCGCCCAGCCGGGAGACCGACCCCGGCGTCGGCACGACGCCCAGCAGGGCCTCGCCGGCGGTGAACCGCAGCGTCAGGTAGACCAGCAGGGCCGCGAGCCCCGCCAGCAGGCTGACGGCGGGGTGCAGGGGGAACCGCCGCGCCAGCAGCCCGCCGCCCATGACGGCCAGCACGGCGCCGACGCCCGACCAGAACCACGGGCCGCCCGAATACAGCGGGTACAGCCCCGCGGCGCCGCACAGCGTGGCGATGCCGCCCATGACGGTCATGCGGAGGTTCAGCGCGCCCCGGGCCGTGTTCATGACGCGCCCCTGGCCAGGTCACGGTCGCCGCGGGACGAGGGATCCCCGGAGGACGCCCAGGCACCGGCCAGTTCGGCGGCCGACCGCACGACGATCACCCGCCATCCGGCCGCGCGCAGCAGCCGCGCCTGGCCCTCGGGGCGGTCGCCCCCGTCCGGTTCTCCGGCGTTCCGGGGCGGGGCCGCGTCCACGATGACGGCGATGGAGGTGCCGTTGCCGCGCCGTGCCGACGCGACCGTCCGCGCCTCCTCCGCGCTCAGGACGCCCAGCACCGCCACCACCAGGCCGTCGCCGTCCCGTCCCGTGCCGTTCGCGCCCGTACCGCCCGCGCCGCGCAGGGCGGCCAGCCCCGCGGTCAGCGACCGGGTCTTGGACATGCGCGCCATCGCCAGCGCCTCCAGCAGCGGGCCCTCGAAGCCGCCGGACCCCGAGCCGCCGCCCGCCGTGCCGCCCCCGGCGCCGGACATGCGCGGCAGCGCCTCACCCTGGTCGGTCACGAACCGCAGGCCCATCCCGGACCGGCCCAGCTGGACCCCGATGGACGCGGCGATCGACACCGCCTGCTCGAACGAGGACGACGGCCCCTCGCCCCAGTACGCCATCCGCCGGGTGTCCAGGAAGAGCGTGCCGCTGGACTGCCAGTGCTGCTCCTCGCGGCGCACCATCAGCTCGCCGCGCCTGGCCGTGGAGCGCCAGTGGACGCGGCGCAGGTCGTCGCCGTGCCGGTACTCGCGCGGCGCCACGTCGTCCTCACCCGCGGCGGCGACCGCCCGCGCGATGCTGTCGCCGCCGCCCGCCCACGCGCCGCCCGGCCGCTCCTGCGGCAGCGCCACGACCCGCGGGGTCACGGTCAGTGTGTCGGTCAGGCTGAACGAGCGGACCAGCTCCACCATCCCGAACGGGTCGGCCAGCCGCACCGTCAGCGGCCCCACCCGGTAGCGTCCCCGCACCTCCGACCGGACCCGGTAGCTCAGCTGCCGCGAGCCCTGCGGCTCGATCCTGTCGAGGACGAACCGCGCCCTGCCGCCCAGCGAGTGCGGCACCCGGTCCTCCACCATCAGCAGCCCGCTCGGCAGCCGCGAGACGTTCTCCAGCCGCAGGTCCATGCGGGCCTCGTGGCCCACCGGCAGCCGCGCGGGCTCCAGCCGGCGCGCGCAGGCCAGGCGGTACCGGGTCCGCGACACCGCCATGGTCGACAGCAGCGGCAGCACGAGCACCAGCACGCCCGCCCGCAGCAGATCGCGCTCGCCCAGCACGAACGCGCACACGATGGCCGTCGTTCCCGCGGCCACGAAGGACCGGCCACGTGTGGTCAGCCCCGCCAGCGCCTTCCTCAACGCTCACGCCTCGGTAGAAGTCATGCTCGGCCCGGTAGGGGTCATGCCGGGAGAGGCCATGCCCGCTCCCGCCTCGGATCCACGCTCGGCACGGGCGGCCTCCGCTTCGTTCACGGGCCGGCGCCGGCCCCGGTTCACGGGACGCGGCGCGGCCCGGCGTTCAGGTCGCACGGTCAACGACACGGTCAGTGGCACGGTGAGTGGCACGGTCATGCCGCCGATCACGCCCGGGGGCTGGGCACCGGCAGCCGGGACACCAGGTCGGCCACCACGCGCTCGGGGTGGCGCCGCTCGACCTGCGCCTCGGCCGTCGGCAGCAGCCGGTGCGCCAGCACCGGCACCGCCAGTTCCTGGACGTCGTCGGGCAGCACGTAGTCGCGCTCGTCCAGCGCGGCCCACGCGCGGGCCGCGCGCACCAGGTGCAGCGTGGCGCGGGGGGAGGCGCCGAGCCGCAGGTCCGGATGGTTCCGGGTGGCGGTGACCAGGTCGATGGCGTACTGGCGCACCTGCGGCGCGACATGCTGGTGCCGCACCACCTCGATGAGGTCGCGTACGTCGCCCGCGTGCGCCACCGGGCGCAGCCGGTCCAGCGGGGACGTCTGCCCGTGCACGTCCAGCATCTCCAGCTCGGCGGCCTGGTCGGGATAGCCCATCGAGATCCGCGCGGTGAACCGGTCCCGCTGCGCCTCCGGCAGCGGGTAGGTGCCCTCCATCTCCACCGGGTTCTGCGTGGAGATCACCATGAACGGGCGCTCCAGCGGATAGGTCGTGCCGTCGACGGTGACCTGCCGCTCCTCCATGCACTCCAGCAGCGCCGACTGGGTCTTGGGCGAGGCCCGGTTGATCTCGTCGCCCACCACGATGTTGGCGAACACCGGCCCCGGCTTGAACTCGAACTCGCGCAGCTCCTGGTTGTAGGCGCTGACCCCGGTGATGTCGCTGGGCAGCAGGTCGGGCGTGAACTGCACGCGCCGCACCGAGCAGTCGATCGACCGGGCCAACGCCTTGGCCAGCATCGTCTTGCCGACCCCCGGGACGTCCTCGATCAGCAGGTGTCCCTCCGCCAGCAGCACCGTCAGCGCGAGCCTGACCACCCGGGGCTTCCCCTCGATCACCGACTCCACGGCGTCCCGGATCTTGCTGGCGACCTGGGCCAGGCCGTCCAGGCCCGGATCCGCTCCGGCGGGACGGTCGCGGGACGTGGACGCGCCGCCGCGGATCCCGCCCCCGGCTCCCTCGGACAGCCCGTCAGGTGCGGCCGTTCGCCCGGGGCCGGCGGACGCGTCCATGAACGACTCGCCGTGCGTGCCTACTGCCACCAGCAACCCTCCTCAGCCGAACGGCCGCGCGGCGTGCCGGCGGCCCGCGCGCCCGGGACGTCCGTCCCGCCCACGTGGCCGGCACCGCGGCCCGGTCTCAGCGACCCGGTACGGCATTGTTCCGTGCCCTGGTTCAGGTGCCCCGTCATGTGCCTTTCCCACCGACAGTACGTTGTCGGGCGCGCTGTCGCGATGTTCATGTCGAACCGGAGCCATTGTGCTCCACCAAAATGACCATCACAGCCCCACGGGACGCGCTCCGGCCCTTCCCTCCCGTGCCCCACTTCCACCCACCCCCCCGTCCCTGACCGCCCCTTGACAGGCCGCCGCGCGGCGCCCGCCGGGACGGCGTCCGGGGCGCGCGCCCGCGCCCGGCCCCCCACTTCGCGCCACCCCTCTGACCTGCGAATTTCCGGAGCGTTACAGCGATGGAGAGGTGTTTTCCTAGTTGACGGTGGGGAGGAGTGGAGTAGAGTGGGGCGCCGTGGGGAGCAGTAGCGCCCCGCGCGGTGCGGGGAGGTGGGGCCATGTTTCTCGGCACCCATGCCCTGCGCCTCGACGACAAGGGACGGCTGTTCCTGCCTGCGAAGTACCGCGAGGAGCTGTCGGGGGGATTGGTGATCACGAAGGGCCAGGAACGCTGCCTGTACGTCTTCCCCATGGCGGAGTTCCAGCGCATCACCGAGGCGCTTCGTGCCGCACCGGTCACCGAGAAGGCGGTCCGCGCCTACAGCCGCGTCTTCTTCGCCAGCGCCTCGGACGAGGTGCCCGACAAGCAGGGACGCGTCACGATCCCGCCGCCGCTGCGCTCGTACGCGGGCCTGTCCCGCGACTGCACCGTGATCGGCGCCAACACGCGCCTGGAGATCTGGGACAGCGCGGCGTGGGAGTCCTACCTCGAGCAGGAGGAGCAGAGCTTCTCCGACGTCTCCGAGGAGGTGTTGCCCGGGATCCTTTGAGCATTCACTCGTCGGTCCGATGACCGGCAATGGCCCACGTTCGGCCAGGTCTCCAGCCGCTCTCCGGCCCTCTGGCGCAGCTTCCCCGGTGCCAGAAGGCGACACTCCGCGGCCCGATCGAACACCACGGTCGCGGTGCACTTCCTCAACGGGCAGCGGATGGGGACCTGGCCGGGCGAGGCCGCCGGCTCCGACCACGCGCCCGGTGACAGGCCGTCGCACGGGCGGCGAACGGATTCTTCCCGCCGGGTTGGGGGCCCGGCGCCGGACCGGCGATGCCACGCAGTCCGCGAGCGAAGTGGCAGCACGAGGGGGTGAAGCATGGACGTGGGGGACCACGCGGCCGGAACCGGTCACGTACCGGTCATGCTCGGTCGCGTTCTGGAACTGCTGGGCCCCGCGCTGGAGGCCGCCGGCCCGTCGCGGGCCCCGGTCTACCTCGATGCCACCCTCGGCCTCGGCGGCCACGCCGAGGCCGTGCTCGAAGCCCATCCCCGGGCGCTGCTGATCGGCCTCGACCGCGACACCACCGCTCTGGAGCGCTCCGCCCGCAGGCTGGAGCGCTTCGGCGACCGCGTACGGCTGGAGCACGCCGTCTACGACGAGCTGCCCGGGGTCCTCGAAAGGGCCGGGCTGCCGACCGTGGACGCGGCCCTGTTCGACCTCGGGGTGTCCTCGCCACAGCTGGACGAGGCCGACCGCGGTTTCGCCTATTCCTATGACGCGCCGCTCGACATGCGCATGGACCGTAGCCAGAGACTGACGGCGGCCGAGGTGGTCAACGAGTACCCGCCCGCCGAGCTGGCCCGCATCCTGCGCGAGTACGGGGAGGAGCGGTTCGCGCAGCGGATCGCGTCCGCCATCGTCCGCGAGCGCGAGCGCGCACCGCTCGACTCCACCAGGCGGCTCGCCGACCTGGTGCGCACCTCGATCCCCGCCGCCACCCGCCGTACCGGGGGCAACCCCGCCAAGCGGACGTTCCAGGCGCTGCGCATCGAGGTCAACGGGGAGCTGGACATCCTGCGGCGGGCCCTGCCCGCCGCGCTCGGCGCGCTGCCGGTCGGGGGCCGGATCGTCGTGCTGTCCTACCACTCCCTGGAGGACCGCATCGTCAAGCGCGTCCTGGCCGCCGAGGCGGCCGACACCACCCCGCCGGGACTGCCCGTCGCGCTGCCCGAGCACCGGCCGAGGTTCCGGCTGCTCACCCGCGGCGCCGAGCCGGCGTCCGCCGAGGAGACCACGACCAACCCACGGGCCGAGTCGGTCCGGCTGCGCGCCGCCGAACGGCTCCGGGAGGCATCATGACCGAGCGCAGCGAGGGCTCATGACCACGACGACCCGGCGCCCGCGGGGCGCCACCAAGCCCGCCGCTCCGCCCCGGGCCCGTCCGGAGCGCGAGCGCGGTACGCGGACGCCCGGCGCTCCGGCCGCCACGGCGACCAAGACGAGGCCGGCGGCCCGGCCGGTCAAGCGCGCCGCGCCCGCGCGCCGCCACACGCCGCCGCGCGCGCCGTTCCTGCTGCTCATCTGCGGGCTGCTGGCGGGCGCGCTGGTGAGCCTGCTGCTGCTCAACGCCGTCCTGGCCGAGGACGCCTTCGCGCTCACCCGGCTGCAGCAGAGCAACAAGCTGCTCGCCCAGCAGAAGCAGGCCCTCGAAATCGAGCTGGCCCGCGAGGAGTCGCCGGAACGGCTGGCGCAGCGCGCCGAGGCCCTCGGCATGCAGCGGCCCACCCGCCTGGCGTTCATCGACGGCGTCACCGGCCAGGTGATCGGCGGCCAGGTCCGCCCGGTCCCGCACGCCGCCGCCGCGGCCGCGGGCGCCGCGGGCGTCGTCGGCATCCCCGGCGCCGTCGTCCCGGGCGACGGAGTCCCCGCCGCCGTCCCCGCCAAGCCGTGACCCGGCCAGAGCCAATCTAAGGAGCCGGGAGCACAGTGAGCGAGGCGAAGGGGCGGCGCGTCCGCTGGAGTGAGGAGCGGCGGGAGCTTGCGACCAGAGTGACGAGGGAAGTGGTCGCGAGGTGCCGTCCCGGAGCGGAGCGGAGAGCACAGTGTGGAGTGGAGGGGCGGCGCGTCCGCTGGAGTGAGGAGCGGCGGGAGCTTGCGACCAGAGTGACGAGGGAAGTGGTCGCGAGGTGCCGTCCCGGAGCGGAGCGGAGAGCACAGTGACGACGGGGCCGGGGCGTGGGGCGGGGGTGCCGCCTGGGCGTGGGCGCGGGGGGCGTGGACGTGCGTCCCGGGGTCCTGCGGGGGGCGAGGAGAAGAGCGGCCCGGGCGCGGCGCGCGCGTCCGGGCGCAGAAAGGGCGAGCCGCCGCGGTCTCCGGGGAAACCGGGGACGCGGCGGCCGTCCCGCAACGGGATGGTGCCGCCGCCGCGTGACGGCGCGTCCAAGGGCGGTTCCAAGAACGGTTCGGCGGGCGCGGGGAAGAAGGTCCAGGGGCGGGGCGCGGAGGCGCGTGGCGCCGTGAAGCAGGGCGCTTCCGGTAAGAGGCCGCCCGGTTCGAGTGCGGCGTCCAAGGGCCCGGCAGGCAAGGCACGGCCGCGGGGACGTGCGGAGGGACCCCGGGGGCGTGGTGCCGGGGGCGGGCCGCCCAGGCGGAGGCCGCCGCGTCCGCGCGTGCCGTTCCACCGGCGCGACCCGGTGAAGCGGCTCAACGTGGGGCTGCTGGTCATCGCGTTCGTGTTGTCGCTGTTCGCGGGGCGCCTGGTGCAGTTGCAGACGATCGAGTCGCACTCCTACAGCGAGCTGGCCATGCGGCAGCGGCTGCAGACCATCGATCTGCCCGCGGTGCGCGGCGAGATCACCGACGCGGACGGGCATCCGCTGGCGGTGACGGTGGAGGCCCGCGCGATCTTCGCCGACCCGTACATGATCAAGCCGGATCGGCGGCAGGAGATCGTGAACGCGCTGGCCCCGGCGCTGGGCATGAGCCGGGCCGCGGTCATGAAGGCGATCAGCAAGCCGGACAGCCGGTTCGAGTACCTGGCGCACGGCGTCCGCCCCGACCGGGCACGGATGATCATGGGGTACGGGTTCGCGGGCATCGGCACCCTGCCGGAGTACCGCCGCGAGTACCCGAACGACTCCCTGGCCGCCAGCGTCATAGGGTTCGTGAACGCCGAGGGTAAGGGGGCCGCCGGCCTGGAGTACGCGCTGAACTCGCGGCTCGCCGGGCAGCCGGGCTGGCAGCGGGTGGAGATCAGCCCGGAGGGCCAGCACATCCCGATGGGCGAGGACGCCAAGCGGCCGCCGGTGCCCGGCAGCGGGGTGCGGCTCACCCTGATGCGCGACATCCAGTTCCACGCGCAGCGGGCCATCGAGAGGCAGGTCAAGGCGACCGGCGCGCGCAGTGGCAGCGTCATCGTGATGGACCCGCGGGACGGGCGGATGCTGGCGATGGCCTCGGCGCCCGGCTACGACCCCAACCGCTACACCAGGTCGTCGCCCAGCCGGTGGGGGAGCCCGCTCGTCCAGGAAGCGTACGAGCCGGGCTCGACGGGGAAGGTCGTGACCGCGGCGGCGGTGATGGAGAAGGGCGGGGTCACGCAGAACACGCCGTTCACCGTCCCCGACAGCGTCCGCCGGTACGACCGCACGTTCAAGGACTCCCATCCGCATCCGACGGAGCGGCTCACGTTCGCGGGGGTGCTGGCCACGTCCAGCAACGTGGGCACCATCCTGGCCAGCGAGCGGATCTCCCAGCGGGAGCTGTACGAGTCGCTGCGCGCCTTCGGGTTCGGGGAGAAGACCGGTGTCGGCCTGCCCGGGGAGACCGCGGGGCAGCTGCTGCCGCCGGACAAGTGGTCGGGCACCGACCGGTACCCGATCGCGTTCGGCCAGACCGTGTCGGTGAACGCGGTGCAGATGGCCAGCGTGTACGCCACCATCGCCAACGACGGCGTCCGCGCCGCGCCCACCCTGATCGCCGGGACCACCGGCGAGGACGGGTCGTTCACCCCGGCGCCGAGCCGCGGGAGCCGACGGGTCGTCAGTTCCGCCACGGCCCGCTCGATCCGCGACATGCTGGAGGGCGTGGCCTCTCCGGAGGGCACGGCGCCCAAGGCGCGGATCCCCGGGTACCGGGTGGCGGGCAAGACCGGTACCGCCGAGATCGTGAACCCGCGTTGCGGCTGCTATGACGGCAGCGGCTACATCGCGTCGTTCGCCGGGTTCGCGCCCGCGGACGACCCGCAACTGGTCGTGCAGGTCGTCCTGCGGGGCCCGACGAGGGGGAGCCACTATGGTGGCGATGCGGCGGCTCCCGTCTTCAAGGACGTGATGAGCTTCGCCCTGCAGACCCGGAAAATCCCACCGACGGGGAGTAAACCGCCGATCATCAAGATCCACGCCCCCGGCTGACCGCAGCGAGTACCCTCTCTCGCCGTGAGCCCAGCACCCGCGTCCGGCCCCCGGCACCGGCCGGCCGCCATGTCCAGCACCTCGACCAGTACCGGAAGACACGCCATGCGCCCGACGACCAACCCGGCCCGCCCGCTCACGGGGCTCGCCGCCCTGCTCGGCGCCGAGACGCTGACGGGGCCCCGGATCGGGCCCCGGACGGAGGCCCTGGACGGGGTGTCGGTGACCGGCATCACCCACGACTCGCGGTCGGTGCTGCCCGGTGACCTGTACGTGGCGCTGCCGGGATCGCGCGCGCACGGCGCCCAGTTCGCCCGGCAGGCCGTGGACGCGGGCGCCGCCGCGATCCTCACCGACCCGTCCGGGCGGCACCGCGCCGCGGCGACGGGGCTGCCGGTGCTGGTGGTGCGCGATCCGCGGGCCGTGCTGGGGGACGCCGCCGCCTGGGTGTACGGGGAGCCGGTCCGCGACCTGACGCTGATCGGCGTGACCGGGACCAGCGGCAAGACCACCACCGTCTACCTGCTGGAGGCGGGGCTGCGCGCCGCCGGGGTGGAGACGGCCGTGGTCGGCACCGTGGAGATGCGGATCCAGGACGCCAGGCTGCCCAGCTCGCTGACCACCCCGGAGGCCACCGACCTGCACGCGATCTTCGCGATGATGCGGGAGCGCGGGGTGGGGGCCGCGGCGATGGAGGTCTCCAGCCACGCGCTGGAGCAGGGCCGGGTGGGCGGCGCCCGCTACGAGGTGTCGATCTTCACGAACCTGTCCCAGGACCACCTGGACTACCACCCGACCATGCAGGACTACTTCGCGGCGAAGGCGAGGCTGTTCACGCCCGAGTACACCCGTACCGGCGTGGTGAACCTGGACGACCACTACGGCCGCGAGCTGATGGAGATCGCCACCATCCCGCTCACGACGTACTCCGGGACCGGGGACCCGGCCGCCGACTGGTACGCCGAGGACGTGCGGACCGGCGCGGACGGCAGCGTGTTCCGGGTGGTCGGCCCCGGCGGCGTCGAGGCGGACGCGGCCGTCCGGCTGGCCGGGCCGTTCAACGTGTCCAACGCGCTGGCCGCGATCGTGGCGCTGGTGGAGGCGGGCATCCCGCTCCAGACCGCGGTGCACGGCGTGGCGTCGCTGCCGGGAGTCCCGGGACGGCTGGAACGGGTGGACGAGGGCCAGGACTTCGTGACCCTGGTGGACTACTCGCACAAGCCGGGCGCGGTGGAGGCGGTGCTGTCGGCGTTGCGCCCGGTCACCGAGGGGCGGCTCATGGTGGTGCTCGGCTGCGGCGGCGACCGCGACCGCGGCAAGCGCCCGCTCATGGGGGAGGCGGCGGCCCGGCTGGCCGACCTGGCCTTCTTCACCGACGACAACCCCAGGTCGGAGGATCCCCTGGCGATCCTCGCCGCTATGGTCGAGGGCGTGCTCAAGGTCCCGCGTCCCGAGCGGGCGCGGGTCGTGGTCGAGCCCGACCGGGCCGCCGCGATCGATCTGGCGATCGGGCGGGCCCGTCCCGGCGACGTGATCGTCGTGGCGGGCAAGGGCCATGAGCAGGGGCAGTACGTGGCGGGCGAGGTGTTCCCCTTCGACGACCGCGAGGTGGTCAGGGAGGCGCTGCGCCGGCACGGCGCCCCCGGGACGGCGGCTCCCCCCGGACGGACCGGGCGGCCCAGACGACGTGTGAGAGGGGACGGGACGCAGGCGTGATCCCACTTCCGCTGTCGACGATCGCGGAGCTGACGGGCGGCACACCGGCGGGCGCGGACGGCCGTGACCCGGTGGTCTCCGGGCCCGTGGTCATCGACTCCCGCGAGGCCGCGCCGGGGACGCTGTTCGCGGCGTTCCGGGGAGAGCGGGCCGACGGGCACGACTTCGCCGCGGCGGCGTACGAGGCCGGCGCGGCGGCGGTGCTGGCCGAGCGGCCGGTCGGCGGGCCCGCGGTGGTCGTCGAGGACGTGCAGCGCGCGCTGGGCCTGCTGGCGCGCGGCGTGCTGGAGCGGCTGCCCGGGGTCACCGTGATCGCGGTGACGGGCTCGGCCGGCAAGACCTCGACCAAGGACCTCATCGCGCAGGTCGTCCGGCGGGCCGGGCCGACCATCGCGCCGCCGGGCTCGTTCAACAACGAGATCGGGCTGCCGCTGACGGTGCTGCGCGCCGGCGAGGAGACCCGTTTCCTGGTGCTGGAGATGGGCGCGCGGGGCGCCGGCCACATCGCCTACCTCACCGGGATCGCTCCACCGCGCGTCGGCGTGGTGCTGAACGTGGGCTCGGCGCACATCGGCGAGTTCGGGAGCCGCGAGGGCATCGCCGAGGCCAAGGGCGAGCTCGCCGAGGCCGTCCCGGAGGGCGGCACGGCGATCCTGAACGCCGACGATCCGCTGGTGTCCGCGATGGCGTCCCGGACCCGGGGCGAGGTCGTCACCTTCGGCCGCTCGCCCGCCGCGACGGTGCGGGCCGTGGACGACCGGCTGGACGGCGCGGGCCGTCCCCGCTTCACCCTGGTGACCCCGGAGGGCTCGGCGCCGGTGGAGCTGGCGCTGCACGGGTCGCACGCGGTCGGCAACGCGCTGGCGGCGGCCGCGGCGGGCCGGGCCGCGGGGCTGCCCGTCGAGGTGGTCGCCGGGGCGCTCGCGGACGCCCGCCCGGCCAGCCGCTGGCGGATGGAGGTCACCGAACGGGCCGACGGCGTCACGATCGTCAACGACGCCTACAACGCCAACCCCGAGTCGATGCGGGCCGCGGTGGACGTCGTGGCGCACATGGCGCGGGACGGGCGCGCGTACGCGGTGCTGGGCGAGATGGCCGAACTGGGCCCCGGATCCGTGGCGGAACATGCCAAGATCGGGCAGCATGTCGCGCGCAGCGGCATCGCGGGACTCGTCGTCGTCGGCGCGAACGCCGCGCCGATGGCCGAAGGAGCCGCGCAGGTGGCGTCATGGACGGGAGAGTGCGTACAGGTGGAGGACGTCGGCGCGGCGGTGACCGCGCTCAGCGAGCGGCTGCGGCCGCGGGACGTCGTACTGGTGAAGGGCTCTCGCGTCGCCGGGATGGAACGGGTCGCCGAGCGGCTGCTGGAGGCCGCGGGGGGTGTGGGAGGCCGCACCTCCGCAGGTGACGCGCTCTCCTCCCCCGGGGGTGACCCGGCGTGACCAATATCATCATCGCGGCCGGGATCGCGCTGGTCATCGGCATGGTCGGGACCCCGGTGTGGATCAGGATCGTCAACCGGCTGGGCTACGGCCAGATGATCCGCGAGGAGGGGCCGTCCGGGCACCACGGCAAGCGCGGCACCCCCACCATGGGCGGCGCGGTGTTCATCGCCGGCTCGCTGGCCGGGTACGCGGGCGCGCACCTGTTCACCGGCAGCGCGCCGACGGTGTCGGGCGGCCTGGTGCTGTTCCTGATGGCCGGTCTGGGCCTGGTCGGGTTCGTGGACGACTACATCAAGGTGTTCAAGCAGCGCAGCCTGGGCCTGCGCAGCGGCGCCAAGATGATCGGGATCATCCTGGTCGGGGTCGTGTTCGCGGTCGCGTCGCTGAACTTCCCCAACGGGTACGACATCACCCCGGCGGGGCCGTACCTGTCGTTCCTGCGCGACTTCGGCCCGCCGATCGGCCCGTACCTGTTCGTGGTGTGGGCGCTGCTGCTGATCGCGGCGATGTCCAACGGGGTGAACCTGACCGACGGGCTGGACGGCCTGGCCGCGGGCCCGTGCGCGATGGTGCTGGCCGCGTACGTGATCATCGGTAACTGGCAGCTGCGCAACAGCTGCTACGACTTCGCGCTGGCGCCCAACTGCTACAGCGTCCGCGACCCGCTGGACCTGGCGGTGGTGGCGGCGGCCGTGCTGGGCGGGGTGTTCGGGTTCCTGTGGTGGAACGCGCCGCCCGCCAAGATCTTCATGGGGGACACCGGCTCCCTGGCGCTGGGCGGGGTGCTGGTCGGGCTGGCCATCCTCACCCGCACCCAGTTCCTGCTGGCGATCCTGTGCGGCCTGATCGTGATGATCACCCTGTCGGTGATGATCCAGGTCGGCGGGTTCAAGCTCACCAAGAAACGGGTGTTCAAGATGGCGCCGCTGCAGCACCACTTCGAGCTGTCGGGCTGGGCGGAGACCACCATCGTCGTGCGCTTCTGGCTGATGTCGGCGCTGTTCACCGCGATCGGCCTCGGCCTGTTCTACCTGGAATGGATGCCGAAGAGTTGACGCCGGACACGGGGGAGTGGGACGGGCGGGGCGTCTGCGTCGCCGGGATCGGGGTGTCGGGACGGGCCGCGGCGCGCGTCCTGGCCGCGCGGGGCGCCCGCGTGACGGTCGTCGAGGGGCGCGACGACGAGGAGCGGCGCGCCCACGCCGCCGAGCTGGAGGCGCTGGGCGTCGCGGTGCGGCTGGGCGACGGCGACACCCTTCCCGAGGGCACCGACCTGGTGGTGATGTCGCCGGGCTGGCGTCCCGACGCGCCGCTGCCGGCCGCGGCCGTGGCCGCGGGCGTCGAGATCTACGGCGAGGTGGAGCTGGCGTGGCGGCTGCGCGCCCCCGGGTCGGCGCCCTGGCTGGCGATCACGGGGACGGACGGCAAGACCACCGTGGTGCGGATGCTGGCCCGGATGCTGGAGGCGGCCGGGCACGACGCGCTGGCCGTCGGCAACGTCGGGACGCCCATCGTCGAGGCAGTCCTGGAGAAGCACGACGTCCTCGCGGTCGAGCTGTCCAGCTACCAGCTGTACTGGTCGAGCTCCCCGGCGCCGCGCGCCGCCGCCGTGCTGAACGTCGCGCCCGACCACCTGGACTGGCACGGCACCATGGACGCCTACGTCGCGGCCAAGTCCACGATCTTCGAGCGTGCCGGGGTCGCGGTCTGCAACGCCGACGACCCGATCTCCACCGAGCTGGCGGAGAAGGCGCGCCCCCAGGCCAGGGCCGCGTTCACCTTGGGGGTCCCCGCGCCGGGGCAGCTGGGCGTGGTGGACGACCTGCTGGTCGACCGGGCGTTCGTCGCCGACCCGGCGCGCGAGGCCGCCGAGCTGGCCGTGCTGGGCGACGTCCGGCCGTTCGCGCCGCACAACGTCGCCAACGCGCTCGCGGCGGCGGCCCTGGCCCGCGCGTACGGCGTGCCGCCCGAGGCGGTGCGGGACGGGCTGCGCGCGTTCGTCCCGGACCCGCACCGCATCCAGCACGTCGCGGAGATCGGCGGCGTCACCTACATCAACGACTCCAAGGCCACCCAGCCGCACGCGGCGGCGGCGTCCCTGGCCGCCTACGAGTCGATCGTGTGGATCGCGGGCGGGCTGCTGAAGGGCCTGGAGGTGGACGACCTGGTGCGGTCGTGCGCGCCGCGGCTGCGCGGCGTGGTGCTCATGGGCCGCGACCGGGCGCGGATCGCGGAGGCTCTCGCGCGACACGCGCCCGATATTCCGGTCGTGGACGTGCCCGACACCGACACTGGGGCGATGGACCGCGTCGTGACCGAAGCCGCCGCCCTGGCCCGTCCGGGCGACACCGTGCTGCTCGCCCCCGTGGGGGCCTCCTTCGACATGTTCGCCAACTACCCGGCGCGCGGCGACGCCTTCATGGCGTCCGTCCGCCGCCTCCCCGGCGCGGAGCCGGCGGTCCCCGGCGGCGAGGCCCGCTGACGGCGGCGAGCGGGGGGGAAACGTGGACACCGCGATACCGGCCGAGAAGCGACCCCCGGCGGGCGGCGCCGGAGGTCGTCCGGAGCCGCGTCCCGGGCGGCGGTCGGGCCCGCGCGAGCAGGTGGCCGCGGCGGTGGGCCTGCTCGACCAGCCCCTCACCTCGTACTACCTGGTGCTGGGCTGCTCGGTGATGCTGCTGGCGCTGGGCTTGACGATGGTGCTGTCGGCATCCCTGGTCACCCAGATCCAGGCGACCGGATCGGCGTACACGCTGTTCCAGAAGCAGGCGATGTGGGTGGCGATCGGGCTGCCCGGGATGTGGCTGGCCTCGCGGCTGCCGGTGCGGACGTTCCGGGCGCTGGCCTACCCGCTGCTGCTGCTGTCGATCGTGGCGCTGCTGCTGGTGCTGGTTCCCGGCCTGGGACGCAGCGCGGGCGGCGCGACCCGCTGGATCGATCTGGGACCCGTCCAGATCCAGCCGTCCGAGCCGGCCAAGCTGGCGCTGGTGCTGTGGGGCGCCGACCTGCTGGCCCGCAAGGAGAGGCTGGGCCAGCTCACCGAGTGGAAGCCGCTGCTGGTGCCGCTGCTGCCCGGCGCCGGGCTGCTGGTGCTGCTGGTCATGCTGGGCAGCGACCTGGGCACCACGCTGATCCTGCTGACGATCTTCCTGGGGCTGCTGTGGGTGGTGGGCGCGCCGGGACGGCTGTTCGTCGGCATGGCCGGCCTGGTGTCGCTGCTGGTGGCGATCCTCATCGTCGTCGAGCCGTACCGGATGCAGCGGCTGGCGGGCTTCCTGGACCAGTCCGGCGACCCGCTGGGCGCCCGCTACCAGGGCACGCAGGGCCTGTACGCGGTCGCGTCCGGCGGGTGGTTCGGCACCGGCCTGGGCAAGGGGCGGGCCAAGTGGGACTTCCTGCCCCATGCGGAAACCGATTTCATTTTCGCGATCGTGGGTGAGGAGTTCGGGCTGCTCGGTACGCTCGTGGTGCTCAGCCTGTTCGGGCTGCTGGCCTACGCGGGCCTGCGGATCGCCAGGCGCGTCAAGGACCCGTTCACCCGGCTGGCCGCGGCCGGCGCCACCGCGTGGCTGGTGGTGCAGGCGATCGTGAACATCGGCGCGGTCATCGGCGTGCTCCCCATCACGGGGATCCCGCTGCCGCTGGTCTCCTACGGGGGGTCGGCGCTGGTGCCGACCTTGATCGCGCTGGGGATGCTGCTGGCGTTCGCCAAACGCGAGCCGGGGGCCCGGCAGGCTCTGGCCGCGCGGGGTCCCGGACCGGTCCTGCGGGCTCTAAGCTGGCTGGGCCTGGCACGGCGCTGAATCCCCCCGACCCCGGGGGTGCCGTTCGGCCCGGCGACCGCTCGTCCGCCCGCGGGGCGGGCGCGGCGCGGGAGGCGGGCCCGCGGCACCGCCACGACGAACACGCTGAGGAGTTGTCGAGGAGCATGAGGGTTGTCCTGGCCGGCGGTGGCACCGCCGGACACATCGAGCCCGCCCTGGCCCTGGCCGACGCGCTGCGGCGCGACGATCCGAACGTGCAGATCACCTGCCTGGGCACCGAGCGCGGCCTGGAGACCCGGCTGGTCCCGCAGCGTGGGTACGAGCTCGCGCTGATCCCGCCCGTGCCGCTGCCCCGCACGCTGACGCCCCAGTTGCTGACCGTTCCCGGGCGGCTGCGCGGCGCCATCAACGCCGCCGCCGCCGTCCTGGACCAGGCGCGGGCCGACGTCCTGGTCGGCTTCGGCGGCTACGTCGCGACCCCCGGCTACCTGGCGGCGCGCAAGCGCAAGGTGCCGATCATCGTGCACGAGGCCAACCCCAAGCCGGGCCTGGCCAACAAGCTCGGCGCCCGGTTCACCGACCACGTGGCGGTGTCGCACACGGACTCGCCGCTGCCCAACGCCCGGTTCGTCGGCATCCCGCTGCGGCGGGAGATCGCCACGCTGGACCGGCTGGCGATGGGCGACAAGGCCCGCTCCTACTTCGGGCTGCTGCCCGACCTCCCCACGCTGCTGATCTTCGGCGGGTCGCAGGGGGCGCGCTCGCTCAACCAGGCCGCGGTCGCCGCCGCGCCCGCGTTCCGGCAGGCGGGCATCCAGGTGCTGCACATCGTCGGCCCCAAGAACACCGAGGCCCCCGAGCCCGCGTCGGGCGGCCCGCAGTACGTGACGATCCCGTACTGCGACCGGATGGACCTGGCCTACGCCGCCGCCGACATGGCCATGTGCCGTGCGGGCGCGATGACCTGCGCCGAGCTGGCGGCGGTGGCGCTGCCCGCCGCGTACGTGCCGCTGCCGATCGGCAACGGCGAGCAGCGGCTGAACGCCGAGCCGATCGTGTCGGCGGGCGGCGGCCTGCTGGTCGACAACGCCGATCTCACCCCCGACTGGATCGTGAACAACCTGCTGCCCGCGCTGGCCGACCCGGCGCGGGTCGCGCAGATGTCCGAGGCCGCCGGCCGGATGGGCCGCAGGGACGCCGACGCGGCCCTGGCCCGCATGGTGTACGAGGTGGTCCGCGGGGCGGGCCGGGCATGAGAGGGCGGTGGCGGGCTGGGCGGGCCCGCCACCCGCGCGGGGGCGGCACCGATCACGAGGGGACGAGGGGCGAGCGATGAGTCTCATCACACCCGGCGAGGGCGAGGTCGTGCCCGCGGGGGAGCTGGGCAGGGTCCACTTCGTCGCGATCGGCGGCGCCGGCATGTCCGGCATCGCGCGGATCATGCTGAGGCGCGGCATCGCGGTGTCGGGCAGCGACGCCCGCGACTCCGACCTGCTGGCGCATCTGGCCGAGCTGGGCGCCAAGGTGTTCGTCGGGCATGACGCCGCGCACGTCGGCGACGCGGACACGGTGGTGGTGTCCACCGCGATCCGCGACTCCAACCCCGAGCTGGTCGCGGCCCGCGAGCGGGGGCTGCGGGTGCTGCACCGGTCCGAGGCGCTGGCCGCGCTGATGGCGGGACGCCGGGCCGTCGCGGTCGCGGGCACGCACGGCAAGACCACGACGACCTCGATGCTGACCGTGGCGCTGCAGCACGCGGGCGCCGACCCGTCCTACTGCATCGGCGGCCAGCTCGTCACCACCGGGCTCGGCGCGGACGAGGGGACGGGCGAGGTCTTCGTGGCCGAGGCCGACGAGAGCGACGGCTCGTTCCTCATCTACACGCCGCACATCGCGGTGGTGACCAACGTCGAGGCCGACCATCTGGACAACTACGGCGGCTTCGAGCGGGTCAAGGAGAACTTCGCCCGGTTCGTGGAGCGGGTCGAGCCGGGCGGCACGCTGGTGGCCGGCGCCGACGACGAGGTGGCGATGGAGCTGGCCGTGCTCGCCCGCGACCGGGGCCTGCCCGTCCTCACCTACGGCGAGGCGGCGGGCGCCGACCTGCGGGTGTCCGGCTTCACGCCGCGGGGCCTCGGGTCGCGCTTCGAGGTCGACGGCGTGGGCGAGGTCACGCTGGGCGTCCCGGGGCGGCACAACGCGCTCAACGCCGCCGCGGTGATCGCGGTGGCGCGGGCGCTCGGCCTCGACCTCGCCACCGTGCGGGACGGGCTGGCGGAGTTCCGCGGGGCCATGCGGCGCCTGGAGCCCAAGGGCGAGGCGGGCGGGGTCGAGGTCTTCGACAGCTACGCCCATCACCCCACCGAGCTGACCGCCGACCTGTCCGCCACCCGCGACTACGTGCGCGAGAAGGCGGCGGGGGACACGGGCCGCGAGGGCCGGATCGTCGCGGTGTTCCAGCCGCACCTGTACAGCCGCACCCGGTTCTTCGCCGCCGAGTTCGGCGCGGCGCTGGGGCTGGCGGACGTGGCCGTGGTGATGGACGTGTACGGAGCCCGCGAGGATCCGGAGCCCGGTGTGACGGGACGCCTGGTCGCCGAGCGGATTCCCGAGGGCACCACCTGGGAGTACGTCCCGGAGTGGGACGAGGTGGCCGCCGCGGTCGTCCGTCTGGCCGAGCCGGGCGACGTGGTCATCACGCTGGGCGCGGGCGACGTCACCAAGCTCGGCCCGCGCATCCTGGCCGGGCTGCGGGCGGCGTCGTCCTGAGACGGCGGCGGCCCGGCCGCGACCGCGGTCCGGACATTCGGGTCTGATCGGATTCGGGGGACGCGGGCGTGGGCTCCCCGGATCCGGCGCCGGAAGCTGCCAAGCTTGCGTCATGGCCGAGGCCGGTGTCCGGGAGCGCCCGACGGACCGGGCCGGGGCCGCCCATGGCCGGCGCCCCGCCCGCTGGAAGGCCGTGTCCGCCGTCCTGCTGGTGCTGGGCCTGCTCGGCACCCTCGCGTGGGTGCTGCTGGGGTCCCGGCTGCTGGTGGTGCGGACCGTGGAGGTGACCGGCACGAAGCTGGCGCCGCGCGACCGGGTCGTGGCGACCGCGGGGATCCGGCTCGGCCTGCCGATGGCCCGGCTGAGCACCGGCTCCGCCCGGTCCCGGCTGGAACGGATGCGCGAGGTGGAGTCGGCGCGGGTGGAGCGGCGCTGGCCCGCCACCGTCCGGATCGTGATCCGCGAGCGCGTCCCGATCGTCGGTGTCGAGCGCGGCGGCCGTTTCTACCAGCTCGACCGGCACGGCGTCGCGGTCGCGGACGGCCC
The DNA here is from genome assembly GCF_043906805.1 of Actinomadura sp. SCN-SB. Taxonomy (NCBI): domain Bacteria; kingdom Bacillati; phylum Actinomycetota; class Actinomycetes; order Streptosporangiales; family Thermomonosporaceae; genus Actinomadura; species Actinomadura sp. SCN-SB. Next base: position 120,084 of record NZ_JBIMPP010000014.1, read on the forward strand.
GTCCCGCCCGCCGGGGCTGCCGACGCTGTCGGTGGCGGCGCCGGGCCCGACGGACGCCTCGACGCTGGCGGCGCTGCGCGTCGTGCACACGCTGCCGGAGCGGCTGAGGCGCCAGGTGGACATCGTGGAGGCGCCCTCGGCCGAGTCGGTGACGTTGCGCATGAGCGGCGGGCGCACGGTGGTGTGGGGGTCGGACGAGCGCGCGGAGGAGAAGGTCCGGCTGGTGGACGCCCTGCGGAAGACGGCGGCGGGCCGCGCCGCCCGTACCATCGACGTCAGCGCGCCCGAGGTCGTCACGACACGGTGACCGTACGACACGGGACCGGGGACGGGTGGCACGGGTCATCGGTGATCGAACCGATGCATTCGGGACGTGTGCGGCACAGGTGGACGGGTAATGCACTGAGACTCCGTCCCCGTGGTGTGTCGCGACGATTCCCGGCGCGCGATGGGGCACGCTGGAACGGATCCGAAGTGTCGGAGGTGAAACGTCGATGGTCTTCGCCAACCAGGGCATCTGGTGCCCTGTGCGACACGCCGGATCCGAAGGCGGGAGGTTAGTTGACCCTGGAGGTAAGCCCGCCCTACTGTCCGTATCAGTCCTCAGGTTGACATAACTGTAAGCCTCAAGTTGAGGGTGAGGGTTGCGGATGGCGGCGATCATCCACTCCCGTACACGGACCACGCAGCACACTCGGACACAGGTCAGGAACACCGCGACGGCGATGGCCGCAAGGCCGGGCCGGCGGGTCGGATAGAGCGAGCGGAAAGGCCCCTCGTCGTGGCAGCACCGCAGAACTACCTCGCGGTCATCAAGGTCGTCGGCATCGGCGGCGGCGGCGTCAACGCCGTCAACCGGATGATCGAGGAGGGACTCAAGGGCGTCGAGTTCATCGCGATCAACACGGACGCCCAGGCGCTGCTGATGAGTGACGCCGACGTGAAGCTCGACGTGGGCCGCGAGCTCACCCGCGGCCTGGGCGCCGGGGCCAACCCGGACGTGGGCCGCAAGGCCGCCGAGGACCACCGCGAGGAGATCGAGGAGGTCCTCAAGGGCGCCGACATGGTCTTCGTCACCGCGGGCGAGGGCGGCGGCACCGGCACCGGCGGCGCGCCCGTCGTCGCCAACGTGGCACGCTCCCTCGGCGCGCTGACCATCGGCGTGGTCACCCGCCCGTTCAGCTTCGAGGGCAAGCGGCGCGCGATGCAGGCCGAGGCCGGCATCGAGACGCTGCGCGACGAGGTCGACACCCTCATCGTGATCCCCAACGACCGGCTGCTGTCGATCTCCGACCGCCAGGTCAGCGTGCTGGACGCCTTCAAGGCCGCCGACCAGGTGCTGCTGTCCGGTGTCCAGGGCATCACCGACCTGATCACCACCCCGGGACTGATCAACCTGGACTTCGCCGACGTCAAGTCCGTGATGTCCGGCGCCGGCTCGGCCCTGATGGGGATCGGCTCGGCGCGCGGCGACGACCGCTCGGTGGCCGCCGCCGAGATGGCGATCTCCAGCCCGCTGCTGGAGGCCAGCATCGACGGCGCGCACGGCGTGCTGCTGTCCATCTCCGGCGGGTCCGACCTGGGCCTGTTCGAGATCAACGAGGCGGCGCAGCTGGTGTCCAACGCGGCCGCACCGGACGCGAACATCATCTTCGGCGCGGTCATCGACGACGCGCTGGGCGACGAGGTCAGGGTGACCGTGATCGCCGCGGGCTTCGACGAGGGCCGCCCGGCCCGGCCCGCCCCGGAGCCCGAGACCAAGCGCCTTCCCCCGCCGCCGCGTCCCGTCCCGGCGCCGGCGAACCCGATCCCGAGCAAGGTCGGCCGGTCCGAGTCGTTCGGCTCGTCGGGCTCGCAGCCCGCCGGGGGCCGGCCGCACCAGTCGATCGCGCAGGCCGCCGCGGCGCCGAGCCAGGCCGCCTCGTCGTCGCCCTCCTCCTCGTCCGCGCCGCCGGCGCCGGGTCCGCCGCAGCCCCCGGCCGCCCCCGAGCGACCGAAGTCCGGCGAGGCGTCGTCCGGCGACGCGTCCGGCGACGAGGGCGACGCTCCGGCCGCCCGGGACGACTCCGCCTCCTCCGGGTCCGCGCAGTCCTCCCGGCAGGACGAGGCCGCCCGGCCGCCCGCGCCGCGCGCCCCCGAGCAGTCCGCCACCCGCGTGCACGCCGGCGAGTCCGAGAGCGGCTCGGCCGTGCCGGGACAGCGCCGCCGCCCGGTGGTGTTCGACGAGGACGACGACCTCGACGTCCCGGAGTTCCTCAAGGGCCCCGACTACCTCAAGTGACCCGCACGTGACGACACACACCCCCCAGCACGACGGCACGTCCCTTGGGCTGTCGGGCGTCGCTCTGGCCGACGGCGTCGGCGCCGCGTTCACCTCACGATCCGGCGGGGTGAGCGCGGCACCGTTCGACTCGCTCAATCTCGGCGGGGCGGTCGGCGACGACCCCGAGGCCGTGCGGGAGAACCGCGCGCGCGTCGAGACCGCCCTCGGCCTGCCGCCCGGCCGTACCGTCTGGATGCGCCAGGTGCATGGCGCGGACGTGCGCGTCGTGGACGACGTGCCCGCCGGCACCCCCGAGGTGGACGCCCTCGTGACCACCGTGCCGGGGCTGGCGCTCGCGGTGCTGGTCGCGGACTGCGCGCCGGTGCTGCTGGCCGATCCCGTGGCGAGGGTGGTCGGCGCCGCGCACTCCGGACGTCCCGGAACCGCGGCGGGCGTCGTCCCGGCGCTGGTCAGGAGCATGGTGGAACGGGGCGCCGACCCGTCCAGGATCCGCGCCGCGATCGGCCCGGCGGTGTGCGGCGAGTGCTACGAGGTGCCCGAGGCGATGCGGGACGAGGTCGCCGCCGTGGTGCCCGCGGCCCGCGCCACCACCCGCGCGGGCACCCCCGCGCTCGACATCAGGGCCGGGATCGCCGCCCAGCTCGCCGGTGAGGGCGTCACGGACGTCCGGACCGACCCCAGGTGCACCCTGGAGACCCCCGGCCTCTTCTCGTACCGCCGGGACGGCCGCACCGGCCGCTTCGCCGGTTATGTCTGGCTCGCGGGCGACGCCGGATGAGCGACGCGCCACCGGGCGGGGCGCCGGCACCGGCCGGGACGCCGGATCGGACGCCGGACGAGGACGAGCGGCGCGCGGAGCTCGCGGCCAACCTCGCGAGCGTCCGACGGCGGATCGACGCGGCCTGCGCGGACGCCGGCCGGGATCCCGCGGAGATCACGCTGATCGCCGTCACCAAGACCTTCCCCGCCTCGGACGTGCGGCTGCTCGCGAGCCTCGGGGTGACGGACGTCGGCGAGAACCGCGACCAGGAGGCCGCGCCCAAGGCGGCGGCCACCGCCGACCTCCCGCTCACCTGGCACTTCGTCGGGCAGTTGCAGACCAACAAGGTCCGGTCGGTGGCCTCCTACGCCGATGTCGTCCAGTCGGTGGACCGCCCACGGCTGGTGCGGGCGCTGTCGTCGGCGGCCGTGCGGGCCGGCCGTACGCTGCGCTGCCTGATCCAGGTCTCGCTGGACGGGCCGGGCCCGGGGCGGCACGAGCGCGGCGGGGTGCCGCCCGAGGACGCGGTGGCGCTCGCCGGCACGGTCGCCGCGGCGGACGGCCTGGTCATGGACGGGGTGATGGCGGTCGCGCCGCTGGGCGCCGACCCGCTCCCGGCCTTCCGGCGGCTCGCGGAGGTCGCCGCCGAGGTGCGGGCCGCGCATCCCGGCGCCCGGGTGCTTTCGGCCGGAATGAGCGGTGATCTGGAGGCCGCGATCGCATGCGGTGCGACACACCTGCGGGTCGGTACGGCGTTGCTCGGCGGCAGGCGGGCAATCGTCAGGTAATGTCCCCCCAGTGGTACCTGCCGAAACGGCGGTGCCCACTGACGGAGCAGTCCGACGGCGGTGCCGAGGCGCCGGGTGCCGCGGCCACAGGACGACGGAGGGGCAAATGGCCAGCGCGATGCGCAAGATGGCGGTCTACCTCGGCCTTGTGGAGGACGACCGCTACGACGACAAGTACGACTACGACGAGTACGACGTCTACGACGACGAGACCGAGCCCGCGCAGGGCCGGCAGGGCCGCCTCCGTGAGGACGAATCCGGCGGTCAGCTTACCCGAGCCGACGAGGCCGCGGACCGCGAACGGGACCATCACGTTCCGTCGTCGCCGGAGCGACGCTCCGTAGCGCTCTACGAGTCCGGTACCACTGATCTCGCTCGTATCACTACGCTGCACCCAAGGACCTACAACGAGGCGAGGACCATCGGGGAGCACTTCCGTGAGGGAACACCGGTGATCATGAATCTGACCGAGATGGTCGACAGCGACGCCAAGAGGCTCGTCGACTTCGCGGCAGGTCTTGTGTTCGGCCTGCACGGAAGCATCGAGCGTGTTACGAACAAGGTGTTCCTGTTGTCACCCGTCAACGTGGAGGTGACGGCGGAGGACAAGGCCCGGATGGCGGAACGAGGGTTCTTCAACCAAAGCTGACTGCGACATGTGAGAGTGTGTCTGTGACCATCGTTGGAAGCGTGCTGCTCGCGGCCCTCTACATCTTCCTCCTGTTCCTGATCGGGAGGCTGGTGCTGGAGGTGCTGCAGTCGTTCGCGCGGTCGTGGAGGCCCACCGGGGTGGTGCTCGTGATCGCGGAGGCCACCTACACCATCACCGATCCGCCACTCAAACTGCTGAGGCGTTTCATCCGGCCCATCCGGCTGGGTAACGTTGCGCTGGACCTCAGCTTCACTGTCCTCATCCTTGTGGTCTGGGTCATGATCATCTTCGTGCAGAGGCTCTGATCGGATACCGTCCTTTGGGACAGACTCCAAGCGCGCCAAGGAGACGAACATGCCGCTGACACCCGCCGACGTGCGGAACAAGCAGTTCAGTACCACCAGGCTGAGGCCGGGGTACGACGAGGAGGAGGTGGACGCCTTCCTCGACGAGGTCGAGGCAGAGCTGGACCGCCTCATCCAGGAGAACGAGGAGCTGCGGGCCAAGCTGGCCGAATGCCTGCGCGGCAAGGTTCCCGCCATGGCCGCTCCGATCGTCGAGCCCAAGCCCGACGTGTCGCAGATCCCCGAGCCGCCGCGGCCGCCCGAGCCGGTGCAGCCGCAGCCCGAGCCCGAGCCGGTGCTCGGCGGGCTCGGCATGGCGCCCGCGCCCTCCGGCGAGGACAACATGGACACCGCGGCGCGCGTGCTGGCGCTGGCGCAGCAGACCGCCGACCAGGCGATCGCGGACGCCCGCCGGGAGGCCGACGAGACCCTGGGCCGCGCCCGCCGCGAGGCCGAGGAGATCCTCGGCAAGGCCCGCAGGCAGGCCGACCAGATCGTCAGCGAGGCCCGCTCCCGCGCCGAGGCCCTCGACCGGGACGCCCAGGAGCGGCACCGCCAGGTGATGGGCTCGCTCGTGCAGCAGCGCGAGGAGCTGGAGCGCGAGGTCGACAACCTGCGCGCGTTCGAGCGCGAGTACCGCAGCAGGCTCAAGGTCTATCTCGAGGGCCAGTTGCGCGACCTGGAGGCCGGCAGCGCCGAGACCGGCGGGTTCCCCACCGTCCCGCCCAACCCGGCGCAGCAGGGCGCCCAGCAGACCGGTCCGCAGCCCGCGATCCCGCACGAGAACCGCAACGGCGCCGCCGGCTCGGGTCCCGCGGGTCCCGGTTCGTTCCCGCCGCCGTCCGAGCCTGCGCAGCACCAGCAGGTCCAGCACTCGGCGACCGGCGCGTTCCACGCGGGCGGCGACAACCCGCCGCACGAGAGGCGCTGAGCGGATTCCCCCCCGCGCGGACGACATCAAGTGTCCGTAGGCGCTGAGGTTCACCCCGCGCGGACGATAGTGTCTGTCCCGTTCGCCGTGCCGGCGATGGCGATGACGCCGTCCCGGCCGCGTCACGGAGCATCGGCGGCGACCCGGCCCGTGCGGCCCGGGACACCCGGCCCGAAGGGGGAGAGACCCAGTGATCATCCTGAGTGGCGTGCTGATCGTCGTCGCGATCGCCCTGCTCGCCGCGGGTACCGTCCCGAGCATCATCTCCGGGGACGGCGGGACCGCCGAGGTCCTCGGCGTGGAAGCCCAGATGGTGATCTACCTGTCGATCGCCGTGAGCCTGGTCTCCGCGCTCTGCCTGATCATCGGGGTGTTCGTCCGGCGCAAGGAGCTGTTCCCCGGTTCGGCCTCCGCCGCCGGCGACCGCAAGGCCAAGGGCCGCAAGGCGAAGAAGAGATCCGCCAGGCCGACCGCCGCACAGGGCCGCGGCAAGACCGCCCCCGCCCAGGGCGGCGCCACCGGCGACACGGTGGTGATCCCCTCCCCGCCGGCCGAGGTGCCCGGGGACGCGGTGGTCTTCGTGGTCCGCGGCCGCAAGCGCTACCACCTGGACACCTGCCGGCAACTGGCCGGTCGTGACCGGGAGGAGCTGACCTACGCCGAGGCCAAGGAGGAGGGCTTCAGCCCCTGCACGGCCTGCATGCCCGACACCGCACTGGCGGCGCGCGCCGCGGTGTCGGTCGCCGCGGGCCCTGTGAAGGAGGCCGCGGGCGAGACGTCCGCGACGGCCCCGCTCTCCAAGCCTTCCACGAAGCCTTCCACGCCGGGCGCCCGCCCGGCCGGCCGGCCACCTTCAGCGTCCGGTACGGGCGGGAGCGAGCCCGTCAAGGCCGCCGCGGAACCGGCCACCGAGCCTCCGCGAGACCAGCCCGCGAAGGCATCTCCACCGAAGACCTCTCCATCGAAGACACGGACCGAGAGCACGCCCGGCGCCCCCACGGCACGGCCCTCGCTCGAGGACGCCCCGCCCGCCGGTTTCGGCTCGGACCCGCTCGACACCGGCGCCCCGTTCGGCGGCGAGCGCCTGTCCGGATCCGGCCGTCCCGCCGCGGACGCGCCCGCCCCGGCGACCGCGGCGACGCCGTCCGGAGCCCCCGCCGCCGGTGACGCGACCGGCGACGATGTTCCGGTGACGATCCTCAGCGGCACCCGGCGGTACCATCGGCCCGGCTGCGCCCTTCTGGAGGACATCGGCGACGGCGCCGACGACCTGGAGTCGCTGACCCGCGGCGAGGCGAGGGCGCGTGACTGCACGCCCTGCCTGGTCTGCCGCCCCGACGACCCCTCCTAGCCGCCCGTTCTCACGGTCCCGCGGGACGCCGCGTTCAGCACTGGCGGCGGCGATACTCGCGCAGCTGCCTGAGGTGGTCGCGGCGCTGGTCGCGAAGCTCCCTGAAGTGGGCCTTGCGCTCGTCCCGCATCGCGCGGAGCTCCTCACGCAGTTCCTTGCGGTGCTCGCGCAGCCGATGATGGTCGCCGTGCGCGCCGTGCCGTCGCGCGTGGCGTTCCACCCGGCGCTCCGCCCGGGTCTCGCCGATCTGCTTGCGCGCCACCGACACCCCGCCGAACAGCGCGATCCCGGTGAGCCGGATGACCGGGGCGTCGGCGTCGAAGGTGTCGTCCTCGGGCACGTCGGCCCCGCCGAACACGGCCGACACGGAGCTGACCACGCGCACGCCCGGCGGCACCGTGATGTCCACCCCGCCGAACAGGCAGCTGATGTTCACCGTCACGTCCCGCTGGGTGAGCACCGCCCGCCGGAAGTCCAGGGAGGTGCCGCCGAACACGCAGGTGACGGTGGTCGTCGGCTGGACCAGCCAGCGCCCCTTGCGTTCCGCGCCACCGAAGATCGCCACGATCGAGGTGGACTGCGGCTCGGGCGGCGGCAGCGCGGCCGTGTCCCGCGCCTCCTTGCCCAGCCCGACCCGCGGCCCGGCGCCCTGCCCGGCGCGCGGCGGCCCGAGCGGCTCGTCGGCGCCCGGCTCGGGCGGCAGGTCGCTCAGGACGGGTTCCAGCTCCGCGTAGGTCTTGGCGCTGTACACCACGTCGATGCGCTCGGCGTGCTCCTCCGGCGTGATGCGGCCCTCGGCGAGGGCCTCGCGGAGGCGGTCGGCGACTCGATCTCGATCAGCGTCCGACGCCCGCAGCGCCGCTTCCGGCGGGGGCTCGGAGGGGTCCGTCGGCTTCACACCACCATCATCGCAAACGCGATGTGTCTTGTCTTGTCCCGCGCCGCCGCCGTGGGGGACGCCGACGGCGCCCCCACGGTGCCCCCATGGTGCCGGTCAGTCCGGCACGCGGGTGAGCCAGAAGGTCAGGCCCAGCTCGTCGTCCCGCAGGGCCGGCAGGTCGGCGGAGGGACGGCCCTCGTGAACGGCGGTGGCCAGGACCTCGGCGGCCAGCTCGGACTCGTGCGCGCGCAGCGCCTCGGCCAGGTCGTCGCCCTGCGCGCGCCACCACAGCTCGATGCGGTCGGTGACGTCCAGGCCGGAGGACTTGCGGCCGTCCTGGATCAGGCGCACCGCCTCCCGGACGAGACCGGCGCGGCGCAGCTCCGCGGTGACCTCCAGGTCGAGCGCGACGCTCGCGCCGCCGGCGCTCTCCACCGCCCAGCCGCTGCGCGGCCGCTCGGTGACGATCACGTCGTCGGGGGACAGGGCGACCTCGCCGGGGCCCTCCGCCTCCACCGTGACGGTGCCGTCGGCGCGCAGCGCGGCCACGAGCGCGGCCGGGTCCGCCGAGGTCACCGCCTTGGCGACCGTCGGGGTGTCCTTGCCGAACCGCTTGCCCAGCTCGCGGAAGTTGGGCTTGACCTGGTACTCGACCAGGTCGCCGCCGATCGAGGACAGCTCCTCCAGCGCTTGCACGTTCAGCTCGTCGGCGATCTGCTCGCGCAGCTCCCCGGGCAGCGCCGACCAGCCCGCCGCGCCCACCAGCGCGCGCCCGAGCGGCTGGCGGGTGCGGACACCGCTCGCGGCGCGGGCGGCCCGCCCCAGCTCGACCAGGCGGCGCACCAGCGCCATCTGCGCGGTGAGCTCCGCGTCCAGCAGGTCCTCGCGGACGGTGGGGAAGTCGGCCAGGTGCACCGACTCGGGGGCGTCGGCGGGACGGATGACGTCCCACACGTAGTCGGTGACGAACGGCACCATCGGCGCCATCAGCCGGGTCAGGGCCTCCAGGCACTCGTAGAGGGTGGCGAAGGCCGCGGCGCCGTCGCGGGTGCCCGGTCCCTCCCAGAAGCGCCGCCGGGACCGCCGCACGTACCAGTTGGACAGGTCGTCGACGAACTCGGCGAGCCGCCGCCCGGCCTTGGCGGAGTCGAACACCTCCAGGGCGTCGTCGACCTCGCCGATGGTGCGGTGCAGCTCGGCGAGCGCCCAGCGGTCCAGCAGCGGGCGGTCGGCGGGTGCGGGCGCCTCGCCCAGCCTGTCGGGTGTCCACGCCTGCCCCTGAGACTCCGCCGCGTTGGCGTACAGGACGAGGAAGGACGCGGTGTTCCAGTACGTCAGGAGCACCTTGCGGACGATCTCCTCAAGGGCGCCGTGGCCGACCCGGCGTGCCGCCCAGGGCATGCCGCTGGCCAGCATGAACCAGCGCAGCGCGTCGGCGCCGTGCTGGTCCATCAGGGGGATGGGCTGGAGCACGTTGCCCAGGTGCTTGCTCATCTTGCGGCCGTCCTCGGCCAGGATGAGGCCCAGGCAGAGGACGTTCTCGTAGGACGACCTGTCGAAGACCAGCGTGCCCACGGCCATCAGGGAGTAGAACCATCCGCGGGTCTGGTCCTGCGCCTCGCAGATGTACTGGGCCGGGTAGGAGGACTCGAAGACCTCCTTGTTGTGGTGCGGCGCGCCCCACTGGGCGAACGGCATCGAGCCCGAGTCGTACCAGGCGTCGATGACGTCCGGCACGCGACGCGCCTCCGTCCCGCACTGGGGGCAGGGGATCGTCACGTCGTCCACGTAGGGGCGGTGCGGGTCGAGCCCGGAAAGGTCCCGCCCGGCCAGCTCGCCCAGTTCCTTGAGCGAGCCCACGCAGGTGATGTGGTCCTCGTCAGCGCCGCACACCCACAGGGGGAGGGGCGTTCCCCAGTAGCGGCTGCGGGACAGCGACCAGTCGACGTTGTTGCGCAGCCACTCCCCGTACCGGCCCTCCTTGACGGACTCCGGGTACCAGTTGGTCTTGGCGTTCTCCTCCAGCAGCCGGTCCTTGATGGCCGTGGTCCGGATGTACCAGGACGGCAGCGCGTAGTAGAGGAGCGGCGTGTGGCACCGCCAGCAGTGGGGGTAGCTGTGCTCGAAGTGCCCGCCCCGGTACAGCAGCCCGCGCTCGCGCAGGTCATCGGTCAGGGGCTCGTCGGCGTCCTTGAAGAACGTGCCGCCCACCATCGGGACGTCGGCGAGGAACTTGCCGTCGGGCCCGATCGGGTTGACGACCGGCATCCCGTACGCCCGGATCACGGTCATGTCGTCCGCGCCGAACGCGGGGGCCTGATGGACGAGGCCGGTGCCGTCCTCGACGGTCACGTAGTCGCCCAGGACGACGTAGTGCGCGTCCGGGATGTCCACCAGGTCGAACGGCCGCTTGTAGGGCGTGCGCTCCAGGTCCCTGCCCTGGTAGGTGGCCAGGACCTCGGCCTCGGCCCCCAGGACCTGCTCCAGCAGCGGCTCGGCCACCACCAGCACCTCGTCCGACCCGGCGGGGCGCGCCGCGACGTAGGTGACGTCCGGGTGGACGGCGACCGCGGTGTTGGACACCAGGGTCCACGGGGTGGTCGTCCAGATGAGCAGGGACGCGCCCAGCTCGGCCAGGGGGCCGGAGGTGACGGGCATGCGCACGTACACCGACGGGCTGAAAATGTACTCGTACCCGCCGGGCTGCCCCAGCTCGTGGTCGGACAGGGGGGTGCCGCAGCGCGGGCAGTACGGGGTGATGCGGAAGTCGCGGAACAGCAGGCCCTTGTCGAACACGACCTTCAGGGACCACCACACGGACTCGACGTACTGGGAGTCCATGGTGCGGTACGCCTGGTCGACGTCCACCCAGAAGCCCATCCGCTCGGACATCTCCTCGAAGGCGTCCACGTGCCGCAGCACCGACTCGCGGCAGCGGGCGTTGAATTCGGCGATGCCGTATTCCTCGATGTCCTTCTTGCCGGTGAGACCCAGCTCCTTCTCCACGGCCACCTCGACGGGCAGCCCGTGGCAGTCCCACCCGGCCTTGCGGGGGACGTGGTAGCCCTTCATGGTGCGGTAGCGCGGGAAGACGTCCTTGAACACCCGGGCCTCGACGTGGTGCACGCCGGGCATGCCGTTGGCGGTGGGCGGGCCTTCATAGAAGAGCCAGCGCGGGCCGGACGCGGTGCGTTCCAGCGAGCGCTCGAAGACCTTGTTCTCGCGCCAGCGATCCAGCATCTCCCGCTCCAGGGCGGGCAGATCGACCTGCGCGGGCAGGGGCCGGAACTTGCGGCTCACTTGGGCGGACCTCCGGTTCGGCGTCGCATCGGGCGATATCGACGTGGCATTGACCGGAGGGACGAGATCCTGCCAGGCGCTGCGCCGGGCGGGTCCCGCGGTACCACCCTCCTTGACCGCGCCGCGAGTGCGCGGTCCCCTTCATTCGAGCCTCGGCTGCCGGGTCTACCACGCCCTCGGACCGCGCCGGCCTCTGCCGTGCGGCCGCGTCCAGGGGCGCTTCTTCCGGCGGCTCCGGGGTGATCAGACCGCCGGGCTCGCCCCCGGGCTCGCACCGTCCCCGGGTCGCTCATGGCTGCGTACGGCGGCAGGTGTCCCCATCACGGCCTGCCGATATGACTGCTGGATAGGACATTAACGCACGCCGGGCGGAAACTCTTCCCCTTTAGCCGCCCGCCGGGCCGTCCGGGGCGGCCGGGACGGGGTTCACTTGGCGGATTCTGGGGTCTCCCATGGTTCTCGGCGCCCCGTGGCAGGGCATATGCGGTCGGTAACGGATCCAGGTTGTTTGCCGTCCCGCGGAAAGGGGACCTATGCTGCCCGCACTGCCTGTCGAGGGGTTCAGCGCAAAGGGGGCTGATATGCGCAACGAAGCGAGCGATATCGGCCTGGCAGGGGCCGGAGCCTCTGGGGGGAGCGTTCCCCAGAACGGCATGGACACGCGCGGTGAAGCGCGTGTGCCGCAGAATTCCGGTTCCCAGCCCGCGGACGCCTCGTCCACCCCCGTCCACACCCCCGCCGCCAGGGGTCCGGCCAAGAGCACGGGTGCGGCCAAGGCCAAACCCGGTGGCAAGAACGCCTCCCGGCCGTCGACGCGGCGGGCCGAACCGGCCAAGCCGGGCAAGGCCGCCGCGAACGCCAAGGCCAGGCGGTCCGCCGCCGGTCACGGGACGGACACCGCGGACGGAGCCGACACGGTGGACGGAGCCGACACCCTGGAAGGGCCGAACACCGGGACGGTGGTGGCGGACACGGCCGCGGTCCTGCCCGTCCGCGAAGGCGAGGACCGCTGGACGGCCCGTGAGCTCGCCGAGGTCAGGGCGACGCTGATCGAGGAGAGCGCCGCGCTGGAGGCCGAGATCGCGGCGGCCGCGTCCCAGATCGCCGAGGGCGACGGCGCGGACGGCGCGGGCGACGACCAGGCCGACACCGGCGCCAAGACCTATGAGCGCGAGCACGAGCTCGCGCTCACCTACAACGCCCGTGACCTGCTCAACCAGGCCGAGCGCGCGGTCCAGCGGATCGACGCGGGCACCTACGGGATCTGCGAGTCCTGCGCGAAGCCGGTGGGCAAGGCGCGCCTTCAGGCCTTTCCTCGTGCGACGCTATGCGTGTCATGCAAACAACGCGAGGAGCGTCGCTGAACGACGCAACCGACACCGACGGCCGGGCCGAGGGATCGAGCGGATCTCCTCGGCCGCGCCGTGTCGGCGTACTGATCACGGTGGCGCTCGCCGCGCTGGGCCTGGACGTCGTGTCCAAGGTCGTCGTGGTGGCCACGTTGCAGGACCGTGAGCCGATCAGGCTGCTGGGCGGCCTGCTCACCCTGCGGGAGACCCGCAACAGCGGCGCCGCGTTCTCCATCGGCACCGGCTACACGATCATCTTCACGCTGATCGCCATCGGCGTGGTGGTGGCGATCCTGCGGACCGCCCGCAACCTGCGCAGCGTTCCCTGGGCGGTGTGCCTGGGGCTGCTGCTGGGCGGCGCGTTCGGCAACCTGATCGACCGGCTGCTGCGCGCGCCCGCGCCCTTGCAGGGCCATGTCGTCGACTGGATCGAGGTGCCGAACTGGCCGGTGTTCAACCTGGCCGACTCGGCGATCGTCTGCGGCGGCGTCCTGGCGGTCCTGCTGGCCGCCCGGGGCCTGCAGCTCGACGGCACCCGCATCGGCAAGGACGGCGGCAAGCACGACGGCAAGGACGGCGGGGCCGCCGATGGTAAGGGCGCTGAGGAGGGCGCCCGGGGCGGCGGCGAGGCGGCGGAGCCGCCCGAGGCGGAGAAGCGCGCCGAGTCGCCGGAGCCGCCCGATTCCGCCTCCGCCTCGGAGGGGCGCGGCTGATGGCGGACGTGCGGCACCTTCCCGTCCCCGAGGGGCTGGAGGGCGAGCGGGCCGACGCGGCGCTGGCACGGTTGTTCGGGCTGTCGCGCAGCCAGGCCGCCGACATCATCGCCGCGGGCGACGTGCTGCTGGACGGCAAGGCGGTGGCCAAGTCCGACCGGGTCCACGGCGGGGCGTGGCTGGAGGTGACGCTTCCCCCGCCTCCGGTCCCGCCCGCCCCCGTGCCCGAGCCGGTGCCGGGCATGGGGATCCTGTACGAGGACGACGACATCGTGGTGGTGGACAAGCCCGTCGGCGTCGCTGCCCATCCCACAACCGGCTGGAACGGCCCTACCGTCCTGGGCGGCCTGCTGGGGGCCGGGCACACGGTCGCCACCAGCGGCGCCGCCGAACGGCAGGGCATCGTTCACCGGCTGGACGCCAACACCACCGGCGCCATGGTCGTCGCCAAGAGCGAGGTCGCGTACTCACGGCTCAAGCGCGCCTTCAAAGAACGCACGGTGGAGAAGCGCTACCACGCGCTCGTCCAAGGGCACCCCGACCCGTTCCGGGGGACGGTGGACGCCCCCATCGACAGGCATCCGGCCGGGGACGGCCGGTTCGCCGTGGTGGCGGGCGGGAAGCCGTCCGTGACCCACTACGACACGCTGGAGGCGTTCCGGGCGGCCACGCTGCTCGACATCGACCTTGAGACGGGGCGTACGCACCAGATCCGCGTCCACATGGCCGCCATCCGCCACCCCTGCGTCGGGGACCTGGCGTACGGGGCCGACCCCACGCTGGCGGCCCGGCTCGGTCTCCGGCGGCAGTGGCTGCACGCCGTCCGCCTGGCGTTCGAGCACCCCACGCGGGGGGAGCGGGTCGAGTTCGAGAGTCCCTATCCCGAGGATCTGGCACGGGCGCTGGATCGTCTCTAGCGGCGCGGGCAGCGTTCCCCGCCGAGGAGGCGGGCCGTCAGATGAGCAGGCGGAGGCCGGCGGCGGCCGCGGCTCCCGTCACCAGCACCACCAGGAACGGTGCGCGCAGGAGCAGCGCCGCCACGGCCGCCGCGAGACCGGCCAGGCGTGGTCCGTCCAGTTCCAGCGTCCGGTCCTCGGGGGCGAGGGCCTGCACGGCGATCAGCGCGGTCAGCAGCGCCACCGGCACCAGGTCGGTGAACCGGTGGACGCGCGGGTCCTCCAGGACCCGCTGGGGCGTGACCAGGCCGCCCAGCTTGAGCAGGTAGCACCCGGCCGCCGTGGCGAGGATCGCGATCCAGACACCGCTCATGAGCGCTCCCTCCCGTCGGACCCGCCGGGCTCGCCGGACACGGCACCGGCCGCCGCCCGGCGGCCCGGAAGGAAGATCGCGACCAGGGCGGCGGTGGCGGCCAGCATGACCGGGACCCCCGCGGGCAGCAGCGGGGTGGTCCCCACGGCGATCACGGCCGCGCCCGCCGCGACCCCGGCCTCGGTGCGGCCCGCGGTGAGCCTCGGCCACAGCAGCGCCAGGAAGGCCGCGGGGCCGAGCACGTCCAGGCCGAACGCCTCCGGGTCGCCGAGCCCGGTCGCGCCCAGCGCGCCGATCAGCGTGGTGAGGTTCCAGGTCAGGTAGAGGGTGATCGCGGTGACGGCGAACCCGATCCGGGCGCCGTCCCGGCCCGGCTGCGCGGTGGCCACGGCCGTGGTCTCGTCGATCACCACCTGCGCGGCCGCCAGCCGCCGCGCTCCCCGCACCCGGAGCAGGCCGGCCAGCCGCAGCCCGTACAGCGCGTTGCGGCCGCCGAGCAGCACGGCGCCCAGCGCGCCGCTCACCAGGTTCCCGCCACCGCCGATCACCCCGATCAGGGCGAACTGGGACGCCCCCGTGAACGCCAGCAGGCTGAGCGCGCACGCCTGGGGCACCGTGAGCCCGGCCGCGACCGCCGCCGCGCCGAAGGCCAGCCCGGAGATCCCGACCGCCAGCCCGACGCTCAGCGCGTCCCGCACGGCGGCGGCGTGCTCGGGGGGACGGCGCCCGGACCACCCGCGAGCTGGTGGTTCCTCCGTTTCCGCCGAATTCATGCCGATGAAGCTATCCGGCGGTGCCCGGAAGGTCTTGAACGTTCTTGCGCCCCCGTCCGGCGTCTAGGATCACGGGCATGAGCGGGGAAGCGGCGCATTACTGGAGCCATCCCGCGCTACCCGGTGTGGACCTGCTGCGGGCCCGGTTCGTGACCCACCGCTACAACCGGCACGCCCACGACACCTACGCCCTGGCCCTCATCGAGTACGGGGTCGAGCAGTTCGAGTACGGCGGCAGCCTGGAACGGGCGGGCGCGGGTTCGATAGGTCTGGTCAACCCAGGGGTCATCCACACCGGTGAGGCCGGGGTTCCCGAGGGCTGGGCCTACCGCGTGCTGTACCCGACCGTCGAGGTGATGCGCGACATCGCCGCCGACCTGGGCGCGCCCAGCGGCACGCCGTACTTCCCCGAGCCGGTCATCACCGACCCCGAGGCGGCCCGGCTGCTGCGCGCCGCCCACCGTTCCGGCGAGCAGGGGGACGCCCTGGCGACCTCGTCGCTGTTCCGCCAGGCGGCCGCGAGCCTGCTGCGGTTCGCGCGTCCGCGGACGGGCGTGGACGCCGGCGGCACCCCGCCCGGCCGGATGCCGCGTGCCGTACGGGCAGCGTGGGAGATCCTGCACGAGAGCCTGCTGGATCCGCCGTCCCTGGACGAGCTGGCCGCCGCCGTGGGAGTCGGCGCGTTCCCGTTGTTGCGCGCGTTCAAGGAGGCCACGGGCCTGCCGCCGCACGCGTACCTCAACCAGGTGAGGGTGCGGCACGCCCGCCGCCTGCTGGACGAAGGGCTGCGCCCCGCCGAGGTCGCGTCCCGTGCCGGATTCGCCGACCAGGCCCACCTGACCCGCCATTTCAAGCGCACCGTGGGCGTCCCGCCGGGCGCCTACAGGCAACGGCACGTGCTTGCCTAGAAGGGGCACGTGGCCCAGGTCCACTTTCCTGCGGGTGGCGTCCAGGTGACTTTGAGCTCGGCCACCAAGGCGAGCGTGATGCCTAGCCCGCGGCCCCCCTCGTCTAGGACGGGCATGCCATCTTCTCCGAGCATGGGCCTGGTGACGGGGGCCTTGGGCGAGCAATCCCAAACACCCATCCAGAGCGAGTGTGGCTCGGAGAAGGTGGCCTTGAAGGTGACCGGCTCGAGCCGGGGTGCGTGCGTGATCGCGTTGGCTGCCAGCTCGGTGGCGACCAGGGCGGCGTCGCTGACGAAGTCGTCTGGCCACTGCTGACGACGCGCCGCCTTGCGTTCGATGAGCCACGCTCTCAGCAAGGCGCGGACCTGGCCAGGGAAGAGCTTGGACGCCGGTCTCGTCCAGACAAACTCGTCCGCATTTGTGGTCGTCATCGCCGCAGTAGGCACTTTTCTCCCCGTATCGGGTCTCGGCGTCACCTCCCGGCGGCCGATCGCCCGACGTGACCAGGAGGTAACAGATATCTGTACTCGGACCCCCAAGCATGCGCGCTGAACGCTATATTCGCTACGTTCGCGAAACTCAGGAACCATTCGAGGATGTCCAATGACCATGGTGGACGGTCTGGCGCCGGATCGCTCGATCTGGGACTACATCGCCGTTGAACTGCGAAGGCAACGTGAGGTGAAGGGGCTGTCCGGTAACAAGCTCGCGGGCCACATTGGCTGCGATCGTTCCTATGTTTCCCGGGTAGAAAACGGGCGAATGCACCTATCGCAGGCATATGCGCGCAAGATCGATGAGGTACTGGACACTCGGTTCTTGTGGCTCGTGGAGCTGGCAGAGGCGTCCGACCACGGGGACTGGTTCACCGGCCTCGTGCAGCATGAGGAACGCGCGACGCACCACCGCATGTGGGAAGCGCTCATCGTCCCTGGACTGCTCCAGACGGAGGACTACGCCCGCGCAGCCCTCACGGTCGGACTCGTCGACGATGTGGAGAAGGCCCTGGAGCGCCGGATGACGCGGCAACGCGCCGTCTGGGAGATGCCGAACCCCCCGTACGTGTCCGCGATCATCAACTGGTACGTCCTGGAACAGCCGGTGGGCGACGCGCGGGTCATGCGTGAGCAGCTCGCGTGGCTGCTGGAGCTTGGAGGACGTCCCAACGTCACCGTTCGGGTGCTGGAGAGGAGCGCGGGCGCCAATGTCGGTCAGGACGGCTCGTTCACGCTGCTCGCGGTCGACGGCCGAGACGTCGCGTTCGCGGACGCGCCCGAGCGCGGACGCCTCATCACCAACCCTCCGGACGTCCAGCGCTTCCAGGTAAGGTACGACCGGATCGCAAACATCGCGGCAAACAGATCCGATTCACGTATCTTGATGGAAAGAGCCATGGAGAGCTACACATGACGACCCAGTGGCGCAAGGCCAGCCGCAGCAACACAAGCGGCGGGCAGTGCGTTGAGGTCGCCGAACTGCCGGAAGCCATCGGCGTGCGCGACTCCAAGGACCCCCAGGGCCCGAAGCTGATCCTGACCCCCGGCGCATGGCGAACCTTGGTGGACCACGTGAAGTCGGACGGCCTCGCCAACTGAGACCTCGGCTATCGATCCGGCCGATCGATCAGATGCCGAGCCATGATGTGAACGCGGTGAGTGAGCCTGTGCGGCGGCGCTCTGTGCGCGCGAGCATTCGCACCGTCTCCCGAACCTGCGGGTGGTAGCGGGTTTGCTGGGGCGCGATTCTTCTTGCCGTTTCCAGCGAGGCCAGCGCCGCATTACGGTCGCCAACGTAGACCTGACCACGTGCCAGGTCGATGTAGTGATGTGACACCCGGTTGGGCGTGACGCCCGTGAAGCTGTGCAGGTTACTGGCGCGACGGACGGCCTTCGCTCCGTCACCGAGTTCGACGGCGATGCCGACCGACCAGATCGCCACATTGACGCGGTTGACCGTCATTCGGTAGTGGTCGGCGTCAGCGGGAAGGTGTTCTGCGGCGCGAGCCGCCTCCGCGAGGTGGGAGTCCGCAGTGACGCCGTCGCCCGCGCCCCGGGCAGCGGCGAGTGCCGACTGAAGGTGCGACCAGCCCCAGGCGGCCCACGCCTCCAGCGGGTCTGCGGCGGCAGGTTCACCTATGACCTGACGTGAGGCGTCCAGCAGATCGGCCGCAGCCCTTCCCCGGTCCGCCTGGATCAGCTCGGCGGCTCGCAGGCTGGTTCCGATGGTGACCGCGTATGGGTCAGCGGAGCGTTCGGCTGCCCGGTCATAGCGCTCGGCCATCGATCGGGCCAGGTCGGGATAGCCCAGCACACGTGCGACCATGCGCGCGTTCGCCCAAGACTCGGCCAGCATCCCGTGGATCTTCCGTGCCGGGGCATCGTTGGCGGAGACGGCGGCGGTGCGGAGATCGGCGAGCAGGCTCGGGAGCTCGTCCCCGAGGCGGACGAGCCGAACCTGATGGGCGAGCTCGCTGGTGGCGGCCACCCGAGCCTGCAATTCGGCGATCGGCCGTGGTGCGATGCCCTCGTCCGGGATCTCGGACATGACTACTTCTGCGCGCAGGGGTCCGATCGCCGCATGTACTCGGTCTGATGCCGCCGTGCTGCCCCGGAAGGGCTGGCCCTGGACCTCGGCGGGCGAGGACTTCAGCGCCCGGGCCACCGCTCCGATGAACGCCGGCGTCGCCGGTACTTGTCCCTGCTCGACCCTGCGCACCAGGCTGAGCGAGATGTTGGCCCGCTCAGCGAGCTGGCGCTGGGTCATACCGCGCAGCCGCCGGAGCTGCGCGACCCGCTGCGCGACTGACTCATATGGCATGCCGGCCCTCCGCTGCGCCATCGCGTCGGTCCCACAGTACCCGCAGCCAGTTTCCGGACTAACAAATTTTTTGTTACCACGGCTCTGATGGATCTCTTTACGTTATGTGTGAGACAAGTCGCGGCGGACGCACCCAGACAGAAAGAGATCAGCGGCCATGCCGATGGAACCGCAAGCACAGGCCATGCAGGAAGCTTCGATGGGCCGGGTCGATAAGATCTCGATCGAGACCACGCTTCGGGTGTTCTACCAAGTAGAGCGAGCAGGGCAATTTCGGCTGAGCGACGGCGGCGGACCGTTCGGGTTCGATGTGACCGTAGCCGTTCTCGTCGATGACCTGATCCGGCTGTACGGGTGTGACGCGGTATGCGAAACCGGGTGCTTCGTCGGCGATACGACGGTGTATCTGGCTCACCGAT
The DNA here is from genome assembly GCF_043906805.1 of Actinomadura sp. SCN-SB. Classification (NCBI taxonomy): domain Bacteria; kingdom Bacillati; phylum Actinomycetota; class Actinomycetes; order Streptosporangiales; family Thermomonosporaceae; genus Actinomadura; species Actinomadura sp. SCN-SB. Next base: position 139,622 of record NZ_JBIMPP010000014.1, read on the forward strand.
ACCCCGGCTTGCCGGTCTACACATGCGATATCGACCCGGTCAACGTGCGGGTGACGGCTCGTCGTCTCGCTGGGTGTGCCAACGTAACGGCGCGGACCATGGACTCGCCCGGGCTGGTGGCCGAAGTGATACGTCGCTTCAAGCGCCCGTTGTTCTTCCTGGATGCGCATTGGGGGCCTGGGTGGCCGCTGCGTGCCGAACTCACTGCGATCGGGACGGGCAACGCCGTGGTCCTGATTCACGATTTCGATGTAGGTCACCCTCGATTCTCTTTCGACTCCTATTGCGGTGTGCCTTGCGGGCCCGCCCTATTGGCCGGGCTTGAACCGGCGGTCACCGAGTACTTCGCGCCTGATCCGCGGGCTGCTCAGCCTCTCCCCTGCCTTCAAGTGGGTCGTCGCGCAGGCGTCGCGGTGGTGGTGTTCGGTATGGACGCTAAG